>JAJDAI010000656.1 GCA_029261955.1 Deltaproteobacteria bacterium
CGCCGGGCTCGATGCAGAGACGGTGGCCACCGAGCGCGCCCGGCTCGATGAGGTCTGGAAGGCAGCCGACGAGGGGGCCCGAGCCGCGCGCGCGCCGCCGGAACCCGATCCGGATCCCGAACCCCCGCCACCCGGCCCCGGGCAGCACCTGGACGCCGCCATGGCGGCGGTCTCCGCTCACGATTGGGCCATCGCCGACGCCGAGCTCGACGCCGCCGCAGCGGCGGGGGCCGACCTGCAGACCGTCGAGCTCTACCGCGGCTACGCCGACAAGGGACGGAAGCAGGACTTCGCCGCTGGTGCGCACTTCCGGAAGGCCGCGCGCGGTGAGAACAAGGCCCTCGCGAAGCAGGCGAGGGCCGAGCTGCGCCACACCAAGAAGCCGGTCTGGGCCGACGTCTACGGCGAGGGCTTCGGCTGGGCGCGCCTGTGGCCCGAATCCCAGGTCTTCGACGACTTCGTCGGCAGCCTGCGTCTGCGCGGCTACCTGCACCCCTTCGTGAACTTCGACTTCGACCCCTACCTCTTCTTCCAGATCAGCGGCGACGCGCGGTCCCGGCAGGACGGCGGGCGCCTGAGCCTCAACCAACCGCTGATCTACGCCGACAACGCCGCGATCGTCGGCGGTGGCCTGCTGCTGCGCTTCTGGGAGCGGCGGATCAGCCTCTGGGGCCAGGCCGGCGCGGCCTTCCCCTGGGTGAAGCGCACGGGCGCCGACGCGGTTCAGCTCGACGCGCAAGCCGGTCTGGCCTTCAACTTCACGACGACCGACTGCTGGCCGACCTGGGGCACCCCCGCCTACCTGACGGCGACCTTCTGCGGCGAGTTCTACGGCGACGCCGTCTACCGGAACCGGCCCTACCACAACGTCTTCTTCACGGCCCGCGGGCGCTTCGCCCTGCACTACCTGGTGACCGGCCCCGTGGTCTGGGGGCCGCTGGTCGAGGTGCGCTTCGGCAAGGACGCCATCAACGACTACTGGTCCAACCTCGTGGACGCGGGCGTGGCCTACCGCTGGCGGCTCATGGGCCCCCTCGGCATCGACGTGATGGTGGGCGTGCACGCAGGCAGCTACCTGGGCCTGTTCCGCGTCGACGACCTGCCCGACCCGCCGGGCTACGTGGATCTGCGGCTCAGCATCGCCGGCTACGCGGCCTTCTGAGCGCCCCGGACGGGCTCAGCCGCCGAGGTTGTAGCGGTGCCGCTCGTTGAAGAAGCGGCTGTGCTTGCGGACGATGTCCGTGTCCTTCGCGAAGAGGTAGGCGATCAGCGCGGCGCGGACCCAGATGCCGTTGCGGGCCTGGCGGAAGTACATGGCGCGCGGATCGGTGTCGATGGAGGTGGGGATCTCCTCGTTCCGCGGGAAGGGGTGCAGGATCGGCGTGTACTCGCGCATCCGCGCCACGAGCTCCGGCGTCAGGTGCACGCCCGACAGGTCCGGCTCCTCGCCCGGCGCGACGCCCGTGTCCTTGTCCCACTCACGTTGGATGCGCGTCATGTAGAGCAGGTCGACGTCGTCGATGACGGCGTCGAGCCGGGTCTCCTCCCGCACCGTGACGTTGGCCTCGTGCAGGCGCTGGCGCAGGTCGTCCTGGATCCGGTAGCGGTCGTCGTCCGGGGAGACGAAGACCAGGGTCACGTTCTCGTAGAGCGACAGCAGGTTGGCGAGGGAGCGCACGGTGCGGCCGCGGCCCACGTCGCCGGCGAAGCAGTAGGTCTTGCCGTCCAGCCCCTCGTCGAAGCCTGGGTACTTGGCCTTGAGGTGCTCGAGCTTCTTGAAGGCCGAGGGCGTGCCCGAGCTGGTGATGTCGAAGGAGCGGCGGGCCGTGTAGATGTCGAGCAGGGCCTGCGTGGGGTGCTCGTCGGCGCCCGAGCCGCCGTTGATGATCGGCACCGAGCGCATCCCGCTCTCGCGCAGATCGTTCATCAGATACGCGCTCTCCTCGGCCAGCCGGGCCTTGGGGGAGCGCATGATGATGAGGTCGAAGTAGCTGCTGAACATCCGGATGGAGTCGTAGGTCGACTCGCCCTTGTACTCCGAGGACAGCGAGGGATCGCGGATCTCGTTGCAGTCCAGGCCGAGCATCTGGCTCGCGGCCATGAAGGACAGGAAGGTCCGCGTCGACGGCTGCGTGAAGTACAGCATCGCGCGCCGGTTGTTGATGAGGCTGCCCAGGAACTCGCGGCCCTCGGGCAGGCGCGCCAGCTCGCGGACCTTCGTCGCCAGGTCGCAGACGTGATCGAGCAGATCGCGATCGAACTGCTTGCTGAAGATCACGTGGCTGAGCCGCCCGTCCCGCTGGAGGCTGGCGGCCTTCAGGCGCACCGGTGCAGCGAGTCTGTCTTCGTAGTCGTAGAGCATCAGGCGATCCTTCGGGCCGCGGGCAGCCGGCTGAAAGCGAAACGGACGGGATGTAGCACGAGGAAGGGCCACCGGGAATGCGCCGCCACGGTGCATTTCCCGGGGCGGAGCGACACGGCCTCAGCCCCCGAAGGACCAGCGCAGGGACTGGCCCGCGCGGTAGGGGTGCACGCGATCACCGCCGAGCGGGAGCGTGCGGGGGACCTCAGTCGGACGTTCCACCAGGGTGACGGTGCCCTCGTTGAGGGGCAGGCCGTAGAACGCGGGGCCGTGCAGGGATGCGAAGCCCTCCAGGCGGGCCAGGGCGCCGACGGAGTCGAAGGCCTCCGCGTAGAGCTCGAGCGCGGCGTGCGCCGTGAAGGACCCCGCGCAGCCGCACTCGGCCTCCTTGGCCTGCACCGCGTGCGGCGCCGAGTCGGTGCCCAGGAAGAAGCGCGGATCGCCCGAGGTGGCGGCAGCGAGCAAGGCGGTCCGGTCCTCTTCGCGCTTGAGGATCGGCAGGCAGTACAGGTGCGGACGGATGCCGCCGGCCAGCATGGCGTTGCGGTTGGCCAGCAGGTGGTGCGCGGTGATGGTCGCGGCGAGCCGGTCGGGCCCTTGCGCGACGAAGCGCGCGGCCCGCGCCGTGGTGATGTGCTCGAGCACGACCTTGAGCTCGGGGTGGTTCTCCAGCAGGGGGGTCAGGACATCATCGAGGTAGGCGGACTCGCGGTCGAAGATGTCGATCCCGGGGTCCGTGACCTCGCCGTGCAGCAGCACGGGCAGGCCGACCTCCGCCATCGCGGCGAGCACCCCGTCGATGCGGGCGATGTCCGTCACGCCCGAAGCGGAGTTGGTCGTCGCGCCAGCCGGGTAGAGCTTGCAGGCGTGGATGAAGCCGCTGGCCTGCGCGCGGGCGATCTCCTCGGGGTCCGTGCGATCCGTCAGGTAGAGCGTCATCAGGGGCTGGAAGGCCGAGCCGGCGGGCAGGACCGCGAGGATGCGATCGCGGTAGGCGGCGGCGGCGGGGACGTCGGTGACCGGCGGCTGCAGGTTCGGCATCACGATCGCGCGGCCGAACTGGCGCGCGGTGTGAGCGAGCACGTCCTGCAGGACCGCGCCGTCGCGCAGGTGCAGGTGCCAGTCGTCGGGGCGGCGGAGGGTGAGGCTGCGCACCGGTCTCAGGCCCCGAAGAGCTGGCGGTTGATGCGCGAGGGCAGGCCCGGCCCCTCGAAGATGAGGCCACTGTAGACCTGGACCGCAGCGCAGCCCGCGTCGAGGTAGTCCCGCGCCTGCTCGGGGCCGGTGATGCCGCCCACGCCGATCATCGGCACCCCCAGCTCGCCGCAGATGGCCGCGGCGGCGTGCACGCCTGGGGACGCGATGGGGAACAGCGGCGCGCCCGAGAGGCCACCGGGCGTCCCCTCGTGCTCGGGCAGGCCGGGGCGCTTCGTGGTGGTGTTCGTGGCGACGAGGCCCGCCGCACCGGCGCCCACGGCCGCGCGGATGGTGGCGTCGAGGTTGTCCAGCGCGAGGTCGGGCGAGACCTTCACGAAGACCGGCTTCTCCTGGGACACCTGGAGCACGCTGTCGAGGATGCGCAGCAGCGGCTCGGTCAGCTGGAGCGAGCGCAGGCCCGGCGTGTTGGGCGAGCTGACGTTGACCACCAGGTAGTCGGCAAAGAGCGCCAGCCGGTCGGCGACCTCGGCGAAGTCCTTCGCCGCGTCCTCCTCCGAGGTCTCCTTGTTCTTGCCCAGGTTCACGCCCACGGGGATCGACGGCCAGCGGCCCGACTCCTTGAGTCGGGCGAGGCGCGCTCCGACCTGCACCGCGCCGTCGCTGGGAAAGCCCATGCTGTTGATGACGCCGCGCACCTGGGGCAGGCGGTGGATGCGGGGGCGCGGATTCCCCGGCTGCGGGCGCGGCGTGATGGTGCCGATCTCCACGAAGCCGAAGCCCAGGCGCTCCCAGAGCGGCAAGGCGCGCGCGTCCTTGTCGAGCCCCGCGGCGAGGCCGACCGGCGAGGGGCAGCGGATGCCAGCGAACTCGACCGCGGCGCTGGGGGGCGGCGGACGGCGGGGGGCGAGGAAGGGGGCGCGCGACACGATCGCCAGGGTCAACTCGTGGGCGCTTTCGGCGTCCAGCGAGAAGAGCAGCGGGCGGACCAGCTTGTAGGCGGCGTCGAGCATGGGCTCCGCGGACGGTAGAGCGCGCGGAATGTACCAAAGATCGCCGACACCTCAAGGCCGTCTCTCCGGTCTCTGTTTTGTACGACACACTTGTGTGGTACACATTGGCCGCCGCCTGGGAGAAAGCATGAGCGAACCGAACGCCGCAGCCCGAATCGAACGCCAGCTGGCCGAAGCCATTCTCCGGGGCGAACAGGCTCCCGGCAGCCGGCTGCCGCCGGTTCGTGAGCTCGCCCGGCTCTTCGACGTGAACCCGGCGACGGTGCAGAGGGCGGTGGCCCGGCTGGAGCGATCGGGGCTGGTGGAAGCGCACCGGGGCAGCGGCGTCGAGGTGCTCGATCCGATGGAGGCCGGCGACCTCTCGCTCCTTCCCATCTGGCTTCGCGTCTTGGAGGACCGCCCCGAGGCGGCGGCGAGCCTGCTGCGCGACTTCCTCGAGATCCGCCGGCTGATGGCGGTCCGCCTCATCGTGAGGCACCGGGCGCGCTTGCTGGCGCAGGCGGACGTGCTGGCCGAGGCGGCAGCGGCCCTGCTGGCGGCGCCGCGCGACGACGTCATGGCGATGGCCCGCGCGGACCTCGCCTTCGCCCGCTCCCTGCTGCGCGCCACGGGCAACGTCGCGGTGCTGGCGGTCTTGAACACGGTGGGGCGCGTTCTGGCGGAGGTGCCCGCGGTGGCCGAGGCGATGTACGCCGATCTGGACGAGAACCTGGCCTCGATGCAGCAAGTGGTCGGGGCGCTGGGCCAGGAGCCCGGGGTGATCGGCGCGACGGTGGAGGAGGCCCTGGCCCGCGTCGACGCGCTGACGGTGTCGCGCTACCTCGATGGGCTGAGGGCGCGCTGATGCGGACCTGGCGCACCGCGCTGCTGTCGGCCTGCCTGCCGGGCGGGCCGGGGCGGCCGGGGGTCGAGGAGCTGGACCTGGCTCCGTTCTGGGCCCTCTTCGACTCGACGGCGCCACCGCACCTGAGGCTCGGGCTGGGGCTGGGGGCCGGGGTGGTGGGGCTGCTCCCCCTGCTCCTGCTTCGGCCTCCCCTGCCCTGGCAATCGGCTGCCGCGCGCGATGCGACGATCCGCAAGCTGGCCAGCTGGCCCGCGGTGGGGGAGCTGGTGGAGATCGGCAAGGTGGTGGCCTGCCTGGCGGTCTTTCACGATCCCGGCGTGCAGGCGGCGGTGCGCTCGTGACCTGGATCGACGGACAAAGCCTGCGCGAGCCGCTGGTGCTGGACGCCGACGTCGCGATCGTCGGCAGCGGACCGGCCGGATCGGCGGCGGCGCGGGAGCTGGCCCAGGCCGGCGCGCGGGTCGTGATCCTGGAGGCTGGCCCCTGGCTGCGCGGCGACGACTTCGAGCTGAGCGCCTTCGGGGCGATGTCCGCCAGCTACCGCGGGGCGGGCGCGGCGGTCGTGCTCGGTGTGCCCCCGATGCCCCTGGTCCAGGGGCGGATGGTGGGCGGCAGCTCGCCCATCAACGGGGCCATCTGCTGGCGCATGCCGCGGGACATCCACGACGAGTGGCTGGCGGCGGACCCCGTGCTCGGGGAATCGCTGGGTTGGGATGCCATCTCGGAGGCGACCGACGCCATCGAGCAGCGACTCGGGGTTGCGCCGACCTCGCCGGAGCTGGCGGGGCGCAAGAACCTGCTCATGGCGAAGGGGGCAGAGGCCCTGGGGCTGGAGCACCGCCCCATCCGTCGGAACGTGCGCGGGTGTGTGGGCTCGGGGCGCTGCATGCAGGGCTGCCCGAGCGGGGCGAAGCAGTCGGCGGATCGGACCCTGCTGGCCGACGCGCTGGAGGCGGGCGCGACGCTCGTGAGCTCCGCGGAGGTGCAGCAGATCACCCACTCGGCGGGCCGGGCGGTGGGGCTGGTTGCGCGGGCCGGCGCGCGGGTGACGGTGCGGGCCGACGCGGTCGTGCTCGCGGCCTCGGCCGTGCAGACGCCGGGGCTGCTGCTGGCCAACGGGATCGGCCAGGGGCCGGTGGGCCGCAACTTCCAGTGCCACCCGGGCGTCTCGATGGCGGGGCGCTTCGCGGAGCCCGTGCGCATGTGGGAGGGCGCGACCCAAGGGCACGAGGTCACGGGGCTGCGGCGAGAGGGGCTGAAGTTCGAGGCCTTGGGCTTCGGCCCGGGGATCCTGGCGGCGCGGCTCCCCGGGATCGGGGGGGAGCTGGCGGCGGAGGTGGACCGGCTGGCTCACTGGGTCGACTGGGGGGTGGCGATCCGGGCGACGGCGCGCGGTCGAGTCCGGCGGCTCTTCGGGCGGACGGTCGTGCAGTTCACGCCCTCGCCCGAAGACGTGGGTCGCTTCCGGCGAGGCTTGCGGGTGCTCGGCGACATGCTGCTCGCGGCGGGCGCGGGGCTGCTGGCGCCTGGGGTTCGGGGCTTCGATCGAACCGTCGTGGATGGGCGGCGTCTGGCGGAGTTGGAGTCCCGGGGACCGCGGGGGGCCTCGGCCTACCTCGGCGCGATCACGCACCTCTTCGGCACCTGCCGGATGGGCTCGGACGCGGCCTCGAGCGTCGTACGCCCCGACTTCCGCCACCACGCGATCGACCGCCTCTGGGTCGCCGATTCCAGTGTGTTTCCAACCAACCTGGGCGTGAACCCGCAGATCGCGATCATGGCGCTCGCCACGATCTGCGGCCGCCGCGTCCTGGAGTCCGAACGATGAAGCCGAAGACCCTGGATGACCTCCTTGCGATGGACAGCCGCGCACTGCACGAGGTGATGCTCGCGGGGCACCCCATCGACCGCGAGGCGCTGGCGAACACCCAGTACTTCGGCGCCGACCTGAGCCTGCCGGGGTGGGCGCGGAAGCTCCTGTGGCAGACCTTCCGCAAGACCTTCCACCTCGATCCGGAGACGGGGGTGCTGCGGGGTTGGAACTGCAAGCTGGAGCAGACGGGCTTCGAGGGCCCGGGGGTGCCGAAGCGAGACCGGACCGGACGGGCGATCACCTTTGGGCACTTCGAGCTGAAGGACGCGTCGGGCATCGGCTTCCCCCGCGGCTGGGCCGGGACGGACTTCCTGGACTACGGCGGCGCGGGCAACCCCTTCTTTGACGTCGCGCGTCTCGGCTACACGCCGATCGTCGCGGTGAATGCCGGCGCCAGCGACCTGCTCCTGGGCTGGGAGGTCTTCAAGCTGGGGCCGCTCTTCCTGCCGATGCCGCTGTATTGGGCGCTGCGCTACGAGGGCGAGCTGGAAGAGGTGTTGGCGCGGCCGCGGGAGTAGGTGGTCGTGCGGTGATCCCCGCGGCGCAGCAGGTTGCGCCGGTCCGGGAGTTCACCCGAGTCACAGGGGGCTGAGTACCTGGAACCGGTTGGGGTCGCGCATGTGGGTGTAGCGGGTGGTCGTGCGGATGTCGCTGTGGCCGAGCAGCTCCTGGATGATGCGCAGGTCGGTCCCGGCCTCGAGCAGGTGGGTGGCGAAGGCGTGTCGCAGCGAGTGCGGGGTCACGCGCCCGGAGACGCCGGCCCGGATGCCGGCCCGGGCGACGAATTTCTGAACGCTGCGCGGGGACCAGGGTGTGCCGGCGCGGGATGGGATGAGCGGCTCGTGAGGAGCGCGGTCCGTCATGAAGTCGGACAGCTGAGGACGCAGTTGCTGGCTGACGAGGGTCAAGCGGTCCTTGCGCCCCTTGCCTTGCACGACCCGGAGCACCAAGCGCTCGAGATCGAGATCGCCAACCCGCACGGCCAGCAGCTCGGAGAGTCGCAGGCCAGAGCTGTAGAGCAGCAGGATGGCCGCGCGATGACGGACATTCTGGGTGAGCTCAGCCATGCGCAGGATCTCGGCGCGTGACGGGACGAAGGGCAGCTTGGCTTCCTTGCGCGGCC
>JAJDAI010000657.1 GCA_029261955.1 Deltaproteobacteria bacterium
GGTGGTCCCAGGAGCTGGGCGGTCCGGTACAGAGAGGACAGAACGCACGTGACTCCAGGGGGTTCGTCCCAAGCCACCAGCGCCTGGCCGGAGCCACCGATCCCCCTGGCGAGGCTCACCCCGTCCCCGTAGCCTCGCCCAACTCTCAGAGGGATCCGCCATGAAGCCCGTCACGGTCACTGCCACCATCGCCGCCGATCCCGATCGGGTCTACGAGGCGATCATCGACATCGAGCACCTGCCCGAGACCTCGCCGGACACGGTGTCGGTCGAGTTCCTCGGAGAGCAGCGCTCCGGGCCCGGGACCCGCTTCCGCGAGACCCGCTCGATGGGCAGGAAGACCCAGCAGTTCGACCTGGAGCTGACGGAGTGCGATGCCGCGGCCCGCACCGCGCGCTTCGTCACGGAGCACGACGGCACGATCTGGGACACGCGGATGGACGTTGCGCAGGACGGCTCGGGCAGTCGCGTCCAGTTCACGATGGAGGCGCACACGGACTCGGCGATGAAGAGCTTCGTGTTCGGGCTGATGCGCGGGGTGTTCCGCAAGGCGATGAACAAGCAGGTGGTTGCGTTGAAGGGGTATTGCGAGGGGTGATGGGGGGGCCGGGCCCAGCTCCCCTAGGCGTCGGATGGAACCGGCCTACACCCCGCCAGAAGCAGCGCCTCAGCGACCGCGTCGAAGAGCTGCGGACTCCGAGTCGGATCAGAGGTGGAGCCGCGAGGGAGGTAGATGATCTGCCCCTCCCTCGAACGCGAGAGAAGGACGCGGTACGAGTTCAGCCGGTGCTGGCGCGCCTCCTGGCTGCGGATGGTCGTCCACTTCGGGGCCCGCATCTTCCGGGCAACCCAGCCGTTCTCCCAGATCAGGTCGCCTCCCCAGCACACACCGGCGTAGTCGATCTCGAGCCCCTGGACTGCGTACTCACTCAGCGGTGTCTCGAGGGCATCCGACGACCGGAAGTCCGAAGAGGGCTTCAAGAACCAATGAGCGATGGCACCGAGCTGGTTGGACATCGGAGAAGGCGGCAGTCCCTCCGCCCGAAGCCGAACGGCACCGGAGCTGGCCAGGAGCCCGAGCCGCCGTCCGCCGCGGTGTCGTTCCGCGAGCCAGGACTTGGCGACCCTCAACTCCCGACAGAGGTGGGCGGGGGGCACATCACTGCGGGCAGCGATCGCAGCGGCCTCGTCGAGCCGGCCCTCCAGGAGGGCCGCCAGCCAGGCGGACTGGTCTGCGTTGCGGTAGGCCCGCATCGAGCCTTCGAGTTGCAGAGCTGGTTCCTCGTGGAACCGAACGCGGGCGCTCGGATCGTCGACCAGATCCTCCATGCCCAGCTCAGCCCGCCCGGCGACCAGGCAGCCGGCCGCGCCGTGGACCTCCCAGGCCGCACCTCGCGAACCGGCCTCGATGAGCGCGTCGACCCAAAGTGGGAGGCCCAGCTCGCCCCGGTTGATCTCCTGCCCGCCTCCGACGAGGCAGACGAGGCAGGTCCACGGGAGCCGCCCGAGGGTCTCCAGGAACAGCTGCGGTTCCGATGCCTTCCGGCCGAGTAGCTTCAGACCCGTCTCGGCGTCCCAGGCCCGTTGCGCCTCGTCGAAGACGACGACGTGCTCCGGAGGCGGCGAACCTCCCTCGACGGCGTGTGTCTTGAGGTAGCCGAGCAAGGTCTGCAGGGCCCCTTCGACCTTCGGTCCGATCTCGCGCTTGGGGACCCCGGTCCGCTTCGCCTCGTCGTCGATCAGCGCTTGCTGCAGCACTTTGACGAGCGGGCGGTTTCCCGACAGCAAGGCCGCTGGCACCCCGGCGACTGTGCCCGCGCCTCGCGCCAACACGAGGTCCAGGCCCAAGAGCGTCTTGCCGGCACCGGGCGTCCCGGTGATGAAGCAGATTCGGTGCGTCCGGGTGCTGCGCGCGCGCTCCACGATCGCGGCGAGTCGTTGGCTGGCAGCCTCCAACGCCAGGCCGGAGGCATCGGAGCGCCGGATCGGTTCGACCCCATGACGACTGTAGGCGTCGCGGGCCGCCTCGACGATTGTCGGCGTCGGGTTGTAGGCACCCCGGTCAAACTCGTCGAGCGTGGGGCCAACCCGCCCCGGCCGGCTCAGCCGACCCGCGAGGTGCACCACCCAGTCCAGTTGGGACAACGCGACGGTCAGAGTCGGGGTCACGTCATCGATGGGATCGGCGAGCTCCCGCCTTCGCAGTGGCTGATCCGGCCCCCCGCCCGCGACCGGCACGATCGAGAGACCGCGGCAGGGCTCATGGAAGTCGCGCAGGCACAGCGCATAGTCCTCGACTTGGGCCAAAGCGGACGAGATCCCCGTCCCCTCTCCACCCTTGACCTCGACCACGACCACCACGTCGCCACGCAGGAGGATGACGTCGATCCGGCGGGAGAGTCGGAGGAGAGAGAACTCCAGGAGCATCCCGGTCAGCTTCGACGAGACCTCTGGGGGACTGAGGGCCAACTGCAGGGAGGCGACCGTCTCGCGCCATGAAGCGAGCTGCTGGGGCTCATTGACGCGGAAGTTCTCCACCGCCCGCTCAACCAGGCGCCGAACGATGTCGTCCGGATCAGCCGCCAGGAACGTCTCGACGCTGGTCGCATACCAGGATCGGGGTCGACCCCGTTCACGCTTCGAGACGAGCTGACTGGCTGCGAGATCCGCGGGTGGCGACATCCCGCCAGGCTACACGGACGCTGCACAGCCGTTGCCAGCGCCGCGACCATCGTGGTGCCCCGCAATTCCCACCAACACCCCCGCGACGCGCTCCCCCTTGAACGAACGGCCCCCACCCCCCCCCAACCGCAGCACAGCCTCCAGGCCCCCCTACAATCCCCCCCGTGAACGCGATCGGCTCCCTCAACGAGAGTCCGCTGCACGCCGCCCTCAAGGAGCGGTACCGGCGGCCCGGCGACCTCGTGGAGGCGCCTCTTCGCGGCTTCGTCGCCGACCTGCTCCGGGGCGATCAGCTCATCGAAATCCAGACCTGTGGCCTGACCTCGCTCGGCAAGAAGCTCGACCACCTGCTCGACCACCACCCGATCCGGGTCGTGCACCCCATCGCGGCGGAGACCTGGATCCTCAAGCTCGACTCCCAGGGCCAGCGGCTGTCGCGCCGCAAGTCGCCTCGGCGGGGCATCGCCGCCGACGTCTGCAGCGAGCTGGTCGCCTACCCCTCGCTGCTGAGCCACCCGAACTTCGTGCTCGAGGTGGCGCTCGTGCAGGTGGAGGAGGTCCGGCAGCCCGACCGGAGCGTGCGGCGCCGGCAGGGTTGGCGGGTTCAGGAGCGGCGCCTGATCGCCGTCGTGGAGACCGTGGAGCTGGGGGCGCCCGAAGCCCTGCTGGGGCTGCTGCCCGCGGGGCTGCCCGACCCCTTCGACACGGCCGACCTCGCGAAGGCCCTGGGGAGGACGCGGCACCTGGCCCAGCAGGTCGCCTACTGCCTGCGCGAGTCCGGGGCGGTGCAGGTCGAGGGGCGCGGCCGCGGGGGGATCGTGTACCGACTTCCGGGGGGACGGGCCCTCCTCCCGGATCAGCCCGCGCGCAAAGCGAAGTAGGCGGCGACCGCCGGGTACGCGTCCACCGCTGCGACCAGGTCCGTCAGCGCCGGGTAGTCGTCGAAGAACGAGGCCGGG
>JAJDAI010000658.1 GCA_029261955.1 Deltaproteobacteria bacterium
CTCGGTGGTGCGCTGGCTGAACTCGTAGGCGCGGGCGACGTACCAGGTCGAGGCCAGCGCCAGCGGCGCGTTCTGGCGCAGCAGGTTGTCCGGCGGCAGCTCCGCCTCGACCTCGCGGCCCAGGCGCGCCTCGACGGCCGCCTTCACGGAGTTCGCCCACCAGTAGACGGGCCAGTGCCCGACCTCCGCGGCACCCGCCGCGGCCTCCTCCAGCAGCGGCAGGGCCCGCGCGTACTGGTTGCGGTCCACCATCAGCTCCGCGCGCAGCAGGTTGACCTCCCGCTTGCGGTACTCCGGCGCCTTGCGGCCCAGGGCGCGCGCGGCCTGCTCGAGGCAGTGCCAGGCCTCGGACTTCTGCTTGCGGGAGCGGTGCCATCGAGCCAGCTCGAGGAAGAACTGGGCCCAGGAGGCTTCCAGCGCGCCGCCATCCGGGCTGGGGTCGCCGATGGACTCGATGACCGACTCGGCCTCCAGCACGTCCTGCCGCGCCCGGGCGACCGCGAGCCGAACCGAGGCGGCGACGAGGATCCCCTGGCGGTCCTTGAGCCGGCGGAAGGTGCGCCAGGCCTGCCTGGCCTCGCGCGAAGCCTGGTCCAGGTCGCCGGCCCGCAGCGCCAGCTCAGCGAGGTTGGTGCGGTTCAGCGCGACCTGGTCCCGCTCGCCCATCTCCCCGAAGATCCGCGTCGCCTCGCGCACCTCCTCCAGGCAGCCCGCGAAGTCGCCGCGGCGGAACATCAGGACCGACAGGTTGGTGCGCAGGCCGGCTTCGGCGCGCTCCTGGCCCAGGGACCGTGCGATCTCGATGGCGTGCAGGATGGTCTCCTCGGCCTCCTCCTCGCGGCGCTTCTCCAGCAGCACGGCTGAGCGCGTCCAGGCCACCCGCACGGCCATGGGCTCGAGGTCCTGGTGGGTCGCCAGCAGGATGTCGGCTTCGGCGAGCCAGGCGAGGGCGGAGTCGTTGTCGCCGGAGCGCCGCGCGGCGCGCGCGCCCTGGAGGGCAAAGAGGATCGCCAGGTCGAAGCAGTGGCTCGTCTGGGCCTCGCGGAGGCCGGATCGGGCGACCTTGACCGCCGCCACGTAGTCCCCGCGGCGCGTGTGCAGGCGCGCGCAGGACACGCCGGCGGTCAGGCGCGATCGGGGGTCCGGTGCCACGTCGGCGGCCGAGGCGACCGCCGCTTCGGCCGTCGGCAGGTCGCCGTCGTTGAACGCCAGCAGGAAGCGCAGCAGCTGGTAGCGGTAGACGGCCTCCGGGGAGACGGCGTTGAGCGCCGGCCCCGGGTCGCCGATCTGCACCATCCAGCGGCGAGCGGTGGTGTAGTCCAGGGACTCGCCGGCGCGGTAGGCCGCCTCCAGCGCGTGGGGAAAGGCCGCCCGGGACTCGCCGGCTGCGTAGAGGTGCCGTGCGGCTTGGGCCGCCACGTCGGCGCGCTTGCCAGAGGCCTTGAGCCAGGCTGCCGCCGCCCGTCGGTTCAGCGCCCTCGCCTGGTTCTGGCTCAGGTCGTCGAGCACGGCGGCGCGCAAGGCCTCGCTGTGCAGGGACGCGGTGTCCTCGTCGCCGCGGCTGTCGACCTCGACCACCCGACGCCGCTCCAGCTCCGTGATCGCCCCGGCGAAGGCATGCTCGTCCAGCCCCGCCGCGGCCTCGACGATGTCCATGGGGGGGCGGCCGCCCAGCAGGGCGATCACGCGCGCCACGTCCCGCGCGCTCTTGCTCAGCGTGTGGATCCGCTGCCGGTAGGCGGCGAGCAGCGTGGTCGGCAGGTCCCAGTCGGAGTCGGCCTCGGCGCCGCCGGCCTCGACCAGGGTCCGCGCGACCTCGACCGCGAAGCGCGGGTTGCCGTTGCTCGCGCGGGCCAGGTTGTCGATGAGGGGCTCCGCGACGGGCACGTCGACGGTGACCGAGCGGATGAGCTCCGCCGTCTCCTGGTGGTCGAGCGGAGTGAGGCGGATCGTGTGCACATCCGGCAGGTCGCGCAGGGCGGAGATCGTCGCGGCGACGGGCGGACCGCCGGGCGTCAGCTCCTCGGCCCGGTAGGTGCACACGAGGAACACCCCGGCGGGGCGCGGCGGGCCGAGCCGGCGCAGCAGCACCCCGATGGCGCGCAGGGTGCCCTCATCGGCCCACTGGATGTCCTCGATGGCCAGCACCAGGGGCGCATCGCGGGCCGCCCGGCGCACGACGTCGGCGAGGCCGCGGAAGAGGTTCGCCAGCTCCTCCTGCTCCCGGCCCAGCGGCGCCATCACCGGCTGGGAGCCCGTGTAGTCGACGGTCGCCTCCTGGATGCCCAGGGTCGGGAAGAAGCGGGTCAGCAGATCGCGGTCGGGGCCCAGCACGCGGTCGCTGTGGCTGCGCGCGAGCCCGGGGCCCGTCATGCGGTGCAGCAGGTCGTGGAAGGGGGCGCAGAAGGCGCCGCCCGCAGCGTGGCAGCGGCCGATGGCCACCCGCGCGCCCTTCACCCAGGCCAGGCCCCGGAAGGTGTGCAGCAGGCGCGTCTTGCCGATGCCCTCCTCGCCCTCGATGAACGCGGCCCGCACGCCCTGCTTCCGGGACGCCTTGAGGTGCGCGATCAGCGTGTCGAGCTCGTCCTTGCGGCCGACGTGCCGCGGCGTGACCAGGGCGGCGAGCGTCGTGTGCGTCTGCGCCTGCTTGCGCTTGCGCTCCGCCGCCCGGAGCTCGGCGCGGCCCGGCAGCTTCTGGGTGGCCTCTCCGGCATCGCTGCCGGCCATGCGCCGCCGCAGCTCGACCGCCTCCTCCGGGCTGAGCTTCGCGGTGGCCTCGTCCTGCGCTCGGAGCTGCCGACGCAGGGCGTGCAGCTCGGCGTCGTTGGAGCGGAGCGTCAGCTCCTCGCCCTCCACCGAGGGCTCGAATTCCACGATGACGTCCGGGTCGTCCTCGGCCACGACCATCTCGAGGCTCGCCCCAGCTGCCGCGCCCTCGACCTCCGCCTGGATGTTGCGCAGCTCGCGCTCCACCTCGGCCATGCCCTCGGGCCGATCGGCGGGCTCCTTCGCGAGCATGGCCTGGAGAAGCGTATCGAGCTCGGGCGGCACGTCCGTGTAGCGCCGGATCAGCGGCTCGGGCTGCGCCGTGCAGTGCAGCCAGAGGTACTCCTGCGGCCGGCGCGCGCGGAAGGGCGGCGCGCCGGTCAGCAGCTCGTACATCAGCACCCCCATGCCGTACATGTCGGCGCGGTGGTCCACCTCGGCGCCCGTGATCTGCTCGGGGCTCATGTAGGAGTAGGAGCCGACGACGTGGCCGACCTGCGTGAAGCTGGTCTGCTCTTCGAGCCACTTCGCCACGCCGAAGTCCACCAGCTTGACGATGCCGGTGTCGGTCACCAGCACGTTGCCCGGCTTCAGGTCGCGGTGGACCAGGCCGACGTCGTGGATGGCGCCCACGGCGCGAGCCAGCTGGAGCGAGACCTCCACCGTCCGCCGCAGGCGCAGCGCGTCGATGGGCAGGGGCGGGCCGCGGTGCTC
>JAJDAI010000659.1 GCA_029261955.1 Deltaproteobacteria bacterium
AAGGCCTGGGTGCCTTCCGGCCCGGCGGCGGGATCCACCCCGTTCTTCGTGGCGGAGGGGCCGTCGCCGGTGGTGGCACAGGCCGAGACCATCAGCGCCGTGGCAGCGGCGAGGACAAGGGGGGTCTGAGAAAAACGCATCGTTGGCTCCTGGTGGTTGACTCGTTGGGGCCTCTTTGCCCTCGAGTCACCAGAAGCTAGACCCGTGTTCAGGTTTTGTACAGCTATTATCCTGTTTCTGTCCGGCTATTTTCCGACGAGCACCCTGGTCAGCTGGGAACGACGGGGACGGAGTGGGGCAGCTTCTTGTGTCCTCCTCCGGCGAAAGTCGGCCTCGACGGCTACCCCTCCGAGAGCGGCGAAACGGGGCAGGAAACCCCGGTCCCACCAATCCCGCAGTACCCCCCCGGGTTCTTGTGCAGGTACTGCTGGTGGTAGTTCGGAAGTGCTGGGATTTCAGGTGTTTGGCGGCGAAGTAGGCACAAATTCGCGGGAAGTGGACACAAGACGCCGCGGGCAACCTGCCGCGCCGCGAGCGCGGCCTCACCGCTGCTGGCCACGAAGGGGAATTACCAGGGACATCAGCAAGCGGGCGCCCGCGACCCTCAATCGGGGCTGTCCCCCCTGCAGAGCAGACCGTACTCGACGCTCAGGCGTCGCAGCGCGAGCACTTCGGCTCCGAGCGCGCGAGCCAGCAGACCGTCAATTTCCCGGTATCGGGGCTGGTGAACCCAGGGACGCCGCGCCAGCTTGCGATCGTTGAGCCAGTACCGGGACCAGCCCGCGGTTGTCCTGATGAACTCCAAGGCGAAGGCCTCGCCGTGCTCGAGCGCGCCCACGACGCACACGTCGATGTAGGACTGGAGGATCGGGTACTCGAAGGAGGCCGCGGCGAGGCCAGTGCCAGGGTCGCCACCCGACCGTGAGTCCGGCACGTAGACCCAGACGCGAGCGGCGGGCGGCAGCCGCTTCCAGGAGATGAAGCGCAGGTCGTCCCGGGACAGCTCCAGCCGGACGTAGCCGGACTCCCGCTCGTCGAGCGAGGCGAGGTCCTGGCACGGATAGACCACGCCGTTGATCGTCGCGGTCGCTCCGGGGTCCCGCTCCAGCCCGAGCGCCGTGAGTCTGGCGGCCGGGGCCTGGAAGTTCCACCCCCGGCGGAGGCCCGCGCTCGCCTGGACCTGCACGGGCACGGCAGCCCCCGCCTCGGGGTTCGACTTGCGGCGGGACTCGGTGTTGATCAGCGACCCGAACCCGAAGACGAAGTGCGCCGGAGGCTCGACGAGCAGCCCGGGGCGCGGGTCCAGCGGTTGGGGCAGCGCAGGCGCCTCAATGGGATCCCGGCGCAGGAACCGCTCCGCGTAGGCCTCGGGCAGCCGGCGCTCCGCGAAGGTGTTGCGCTCCGGGTCGCGCGGGTGGGCCACCAGGAGCTGATCGATCCGCTGCCAGCCCGGCTGGTGGACCCAGGGCCTGCGGGCCACCTCGCGATCGTCGAGCCAGAAGCGCGACCAGTATCCACAGTTCTCCAGGTACTCGATGGCGAAGGCCTCGCCGTACTCGAGGCAGCCCTGCACCACGAGATCCACGCCGGACTGCAGGATGGGGAAGTCCGCGTCGGGTGGCGCGTGGTCGCGGGCGACGAACATCCAGATCGGCAGATCGGCGGGGGGCAGCGCCTGCCAACCAACCGGCTCGAAGAACGCGGGATCCATGGGCACGATCTCGCCGTCGCTGGCGGGGCGGAGGAGCCTGTCGCCGTAGAAGGCGGTGAGCACGCCGTTGATGTCGTGAGCACGCTCTCCGGCTTGCGCCGGGCGGGCGTTGACCGTGGTCTGCAGGCCATTGACGCGCGCGAACCAGCCGCGCACGAAGCCGGCCTCCCGCCGCAGGCGACACGGCAGGCCCACGCCGTCGAGCTCGAAGCCGCCTGCCTTCGCGAGCTTCGAACGGTAGACCGTGTTCACCAGGAAGTTGGGGGCGAAGAGGAAGCCCGTCGGCGGTCGGATCGACGGGATGCTCATCCGAGGAGACCATCCAGCCAGGCCTGGACCGGGGGCATCGACGACAGGACGGCCGCGACCAGGACGAAGAGGACGATGCACACGGAGCCGATCGCAGTCGCGCGGTGGACGCGTGCGAGTCGCCGCCAGTCGTGCACCCACAGAGGCGCCAGCAGGCCTATCCACAGCGCCGGCATGAGGAGCAGGGGCGCGCCCGTCGCCGCACAGATCCTGCCCAGGGAGGGGCCAAGCAGCGCGGCCCCGGCCAAGACCATCAGGCGCCGGTGCGCCTCCAGATCGCGCCGACGCGCGCGGAGGCCCAGGCCGTAGAGCCCGGCGAAGTTCAGGAGCATCGCCGCGTTGGGCAGGACCATGGACTCCCCCGAGCCCGGCTCGTAGGCGCCCAGCGCGACCGGAACCGCGGTGCCGAGCGCGCCCCCGGCGATCGCCAGGCTCCCCATGCCGAGGCGACGGTGCAGGCCCGTCCGCCCCGTCCGGACCAGGGCGGTCTGCAGGATCAGCGCCCCGAACCAGGCGAGCATCAGCAGGCCGTGCGCGACGAGCAGCGGCGAGGCCGACGGCAGACTGGTGGGCCGCAGGAGCCCATTCAGGACGAAGCCGATGACCCCCGCAAACAGCAGCAGGCAGCTGTATCGAAGGAAGAAGGACGATCGGGGCGCTGAAGTCACCTTTGGGCAGCCCGAGGAGGGGCGTCCGGCAGTTGGAGCCGCCGGGGGCGGCCCTGGTGGCATGCTGCGTCTGTCAACCCGCACCTCCTTGTTCAGGCGAGATAAAAGCGACAATGATGGGCCGGGTCAACTGCAGCGTCCGAGCCGCAGGCGTCGCAGCGCGCCCCGGGACGGAGAACGCACCATGGGCGATGCAGAGCTGTTGACGCGAGGCCGGTCGGCCAAAGCCGCCGTACGCGCCACGGCGCTGGCATACCTCACCTTCCGCACCGAGGACCTGCCGCGGCTCGAGGAGTACTGGACTGACTTCGGGCTCCGGGTGTGTCATCGAGGGGAGAACGGCCTGCACTTGCGCGCGATGGACTCCGCTCCGTTCGCCTTGAAGATCGTCCCCGGGCAGCGAACCGAGCTCGCCGCGGTGGGCCTGTCCGTGCAGAACGCAGCGGACCTCCAGGTGCTCTCCGCGCAGCCCGGGAGTTCCCCCATCTTCGAGCACCGCGAGCCGGGCGGCGGGCAGGCAGTCGAGCTCACCTCGCCGGGGGGCACGCAGTTCGTCTGCGTGCACGGCGCCCAGACGATCGACGCCATCGAGCCGAGCCCCCCGCTCCGGTCCAACGGGGCCCGGACGAAGCGCCGCGAGCGAGCCAGCGTCTGCGTTCCAGCCCGCCCCTCCGAGGTCTGGAAGCTCGGCCACGTCGTCGTTCAGACGCCGCACACGACGGCCCTGGTTGGCTGGCTGCTGGACACCCTCGGACTCTGCGTGTCCGAGTACCAGACCCTGCCAGGGGAGCAGGTGCCCCCCATCGCGACCTTCCTGCGGTTCGACATGGGCGACGCCCCGGCCGACCACCACTCCCTCGCGGTGATCCTCGGCCCCGTCGAGCAGCTCGACCACGTGGCGTTCGAGGTCGACTCCCTCGACGAGGTTGCCCGCGGCGGGGAGTGGATGCGGCAGCGCGGCCACTCCCGCGAGTGGGGCATCGGACGACATGAGACCGGCAGCCAGATCTTCGATTGCTGGCGGGGCCCAGGGGCCTTCCTCTGCGAGCACTTCGCTGACGGCGACCTGCTCACGCGCGCGGATCCGCCCCTGCACCAGGAGATCAGGGCCTCGTCGATCGCGCAGTGGGGTCCACCTCGCCCGGCCTCCTTCGGCGTCCCGCCGCTCACGCCGGGAGCGCTCCTGGCGGTGGGGCGCGGCCTGCACGGGGCGAACGACTTCACGCTCCGGCGCCTTCTGGCGGTGGTCGGGGCGCTCCGCCGATGAGCAGATCGACATCCCCATCGCGCAGGTTCGACAAGCTCGGCGCGTTCCTCGATCTCGCCGCAGCCCCGGGCGACTCGCCGGAGCTCCGCCGGCGGAAGCGGATGGCCGTGGTGCTCCCGGCGATGACGGTGCTGGTCGTGCCGTTCTTCGTGGCGGGCTTCCTGCTCGTCGGGCAGTGGCACGCCGCGCTCCCGCCGTCCCTGGCGGTGATCGGAATGCTGGGCCAGCTGGCCTGGCTTCGCGGGACGCGCCGGCTCGGCGCCGTGCCGGCGATCACGCTGGCAATGGTCCTGCTGATGACGGGGGCAGGGCACATCCTCGGAGGGGGCTTCGTGGGCTCCGGCGCCGTCATCCTCTGGTCCATCTTCGCGCCCATCTGGGCGCTCGCCCTCGTAGGCCGGCAGGCGGCGAGGGTCACGATGCTGGGGTTCGTGGCGCTGCTCCTGGCGCTGGCCCTCGCGGAGCCACAGCTTCGGGGCCTGGGCTCTCCCCTCCCCGCAGCCGCCCAGGGCCCGATGCTGGCCCTCAACTTCCTGCTGGTCGGGGTGTCGCTCTTCGTCGTGCTCGGCCGCTTGCTGCTCCCCCGTCGTCACGACCGGCCACAGCTCGGTCTCCGCTCGAGAGGAGGCACGCCAGTCCCATCCGATGCCCCGAACGATGCGGGTGACCTGGTCGCGGATCCTCCGGGGGTCGACTCGGGTCCGTTCCCCAGGCAGGGGCAAGTGGACCAGATCCTCCAGATCCTGGTCGTGTCGGACCAGCCGTCGAACGACGGCTGCAAGCTGGTCGCGGTCCAGCTCGGCGAGGCGGGCATCGAGGGGATCGGCCACCGCTCTCCTCAGCTCGATCCGCTGGCGACCGGCGGTCCCTGGTAGCCCTCGGCGGCGTAGTACGCCTGGTTCGGGTCGGTAGGCGCGCCGGGACGGGTTCGCTCGACCTGACGAGCGTCCAGCATCGGACCCAGGTGGCGGCGCACGAGGTTGGCGGGGTCGCGCCCCAGGGCGTGCGCCAGCTCGGCTGCGGTCCAAGGTCGCCGCTTGAGGAGGACGAGGAGCACGATGCGGAGCTTGTCCGTGCGGGGGCGGGCACCGAGCTGGGCGACGAGGTCCCTCTCGGCAGGAGTCAGCTCCCGTCGATCCGCGCCTAGCTCCCGTCGATCCGTGTCGAGCTCCCGTCGATCCGCGTCGAGCATCCCCCGATCCGCGCCGAGCTCCCGTCGATCCGCCTCGAGATCACCCCGATCCGCGGACTCCTGGTTGCGGAGCGTCACCCAGACCTCGTGCTCGCGCGTGTCGTACCGCGGCACGGGGAGACCCTGCTCCTGCATCTTCTCGTACATGCGCAGGA
>JAJDAI010000660.1 GCA_029261955.1 Deltaproteobacteria bacterium
GCCTACGCGATGATCGGCGCCTCGCTGGGCTACAAGCTGGTCCTCTGCCTGCCCAGCAACGCCAACGCCGAGCGCAAGGCCATCCTGCGGGCCTACGGGGCGGAGATCGTCGACACCTCCCCGCTGGAGGGCAGCGACGGGGCCATCCGCAAGGCCCGCGAGCTGGCCGAGGCGCACCACGACTACGTCTACCTCGACCAGTACGGCAACGAGGCCAACTGGAAGGCCCACTTCGGCTCGACCGGCCCGGAGATCTGGGAGCAGACGGGCGGTGAGGTCACCCACTTCGTCTCCTCGCTGGGCACCAGCGGCACCTTCATGGGCGTGGGGCGCTTCCTGAAGTCGAAGAACCCGGCCATCCAGTGCATCAGCGTCGAGCCCGACTCGCCCTTCCATGGCCTGGAGGGGCTCAAGCACATGGAGACCTCCATCGTGCCGCCCATCTACGACGACTCCTTCGCGGACCTGGCGATGGGCGCTCCCACTGAGGAGGCCATCGACCTCGTGCGCAGCTGCG
This sequence comes from Deltaproteobacteria bacterium, assembly GCA_029261955.1. GTDB lineage: Bacteria > Myxococcota_A > UBA796 > UBA9615 > UBA9615 > CALCXL01. The sequence continues at coordinate 518 of JAJDAI010000660.1, forward strand.
CCAAGGAGGAGGGCCTGCTCATCGGTCCCTCGGCCGGCGGCGCGCTCTGGGCGGCGATCGAAGTAGCAAAGGGCCTCGACGAAGGACTGGTCGTGACGATCTTCCCCGACGGCGGGGAGCGCTACCTCAGCGAAGCCCACATCTGGCGGGACCAATGACCCTTCGATTCGCGCGCACGGCGCTGGACGCCGCGACCGCCCACGCCGAACAGGGCTTCCCCTACGAGGTCACGGGCGTGCTCGCGGGCAGGCGCGACTCCTGGACGGTCAGCGAGGTCGTGGCCCTCCTCAACGAGCGCAGCGACTCGGCCCACAACCGCTACAAGGTCTCGGGTCTGGCCCTGCAGAAGGCCGAACGCGCCATCGAGCAGCGCGGCCTGGAGGTGGTGGGCTACTACCACTCCCACCCCGACCACCCTTCGCAGTACAGCGAATACGACCGCGACCACGCCTGGCCGAACATGGCCTACCCGATCTTCTCGGTGATGGCGGGCACGGTCGGATCCATCCAAGGGTGGCGCCTGCGCGATGACCGCAGCGCCATGGACGAAATCCAAATCGAGATCATCGAGGAGCTCTGATGGCCGTCACCATCCACATCCCCACCGCCCTGCGGTCCTACGCCGACAACCACGCCTCCGTGGACGTGGACGGAGCCACCACGGGCGAGGCGCTCGACGCGCTGACCACGCAGTTCCCGGCGCTGAGCAAGCACCTGCGCACCGCCGAGGGCAAGCTCCGCAGCTTCGTGAACGTCTACCTGAACGACGAGGACATCCGGTACCTCGACCAGGAAGCCACGGCCATCAAGCCGGGCGACGAGCTTTCGATCGTTCCGTCCATCGCGGGCGGGAACTAGTCCCTGATCAAAGAAGGAGCCGAAGCATGACCCTCCCGACGCTGAGCAACGACGAGATCGCCCGCTACTCGCGGCACCTCATCCTCCCTGAAGTGGGGATGGAGGGGCAGCGCAAGCTCAAGGCGGCCTCCGTGCTCTGTATTGGGGCGGGAGGCCTCGGCTCGCCCATGGCGCTGTACCTGGCGGCGGCCGGCGTGGGCCGCATCGGGATCGTGGACTTCGACGTCGTCGACGAGTCGAACCTGCAGCGGCAGATCATCCACGGCACCGAGTGGGTCGGGAAGCCGAAGATCGAGTCGGCGAAGTCGCGCCTGCTGAGCCTGAACCCGACGATCCAGATCGACTGCTACGAGGAGCCCCTGACCTCGGAGAACGCGTTCCGGATCTTCGAGCCCTACGACGTCGTCGCCGACGGCACCGACAACTTCCCGACGCGCTACCTCGTCAACGACGCCTGCGTGCTGCTGGGCAAGCCCAACGTCTACGGGAGCATCTTCCGCTTCGAGGGCCAGGCCAGCGTCTTCGGCTACCAGGACGGCCCCTGCTACCGCTGCCTCTACGAGGAGCCGCCGCCGCCGGGGCTCGTGCCCAGCTGCGCCGAGGGCGGGGTGCTCGGCATCCTCCCGGGCATCATCGGGGTCGTTCAGGCCACGGAGATCTGCAAGATCATCCTGGGCATCGGCACGACCTTGAGCGGCCGGCTGATGCTCTACAACGCGCTCGACATGAAGTTCCGCGAGCTCAAGCTCCGCCGGAACCCCAACTGCGTGCTGTGCTCCGACAAGGCGACGCAGACCGAGCTCATCGACTACCTCCAGTTCTGCGGGGTGCCGACGGCGGACGAAGGCGCGCGGGAGACCGACGCGGCCGCCGCTGATGAGGGCTTCGCTCGCCAGGGCGTCCTCGAAGTGAAGGGGCGGCTGGACGCGGGGTGGAAGCCCTTCGTGCTCGACGTGCGCAAGCCGCACGAGGCCGACATCGTCAAGTTCGACTGGGCCGACCTGCTGGTGCCGCACGAGGACGTGGGGCAGCACCTCGCCGAGATCCCGAAGGACCGCGAGATCCTGGTGCACTGCAAGATGGGCGGGCGCTCGGCGAAAGCCGCAGCGGTCCTGGTGAACGCGGGCTACACCAGCGTCACCAACATGGAGGGTGGGATCGTGGGCTGGGCCCAGCAGATCGACACCAGCCTCCCGACCTACTGACCCGAATCAAACGAAGAAATCGGAGAGTCCCATGACGCAGGTTCGTTCTGCCGCTCCCTCGTTCTCCCTGCCCGCGCTCGTGGGCACCGAAGTGAAGACCATCAGCCTGAGCGACTACGCCGGCAAGTGGGTGGTCCTGGCCTACTACCCGAAGGACCAGACGGCCGTCTGCCAGAGCGAGCTGCAGCAGTTCAGCACGCTGGACGGCGACCTGACCGCCCGGAACGCGGTGCTGCTCGGGGCGTCGACCCAGGGCCTGGAGACCAAGAAGGAGTGGGTCGCCAGCGAGCTCGGCGAGATCAACGTGCCGCTGATGGCCGATGAGGGCGGCGCGGTCGCCAGCCAGTACGGGATCCTCCTGGACCTGGGCATCTCGCTGCGCAGCACCTTCATCATCGACCCCGAGGGGATCGTGCGCTGGCGCTGCGACCACGATCTGCCCATCGGGCGCAGCTCCGACGAGATCCTGCGGGTGCTGGACGCGCTGCAGAGCGGCGGCGCCTGCCTGGTGAACTGGCACAAGGAATAGCGAAGCTGCGAGAATCGACGGGCCCTGTACCCCACAAGGGGTACGGGGCCCGATTCATTCCGGATGCTTGCCACCTACGCCCTGGTCTTGTTCTTCGTCACCCTGCTCGGGGTGGTCGCGGCGTTGGCGGACAAGGAGACCTGGGCTCTGCTGCGCGGGCTCGGCCGCCACTGGCTGGGCTACGCGGCCCTGACCGCGGTGGCTGCCGCGGCCTCGCTGGGCTTCTTCGACGCCATCGACGCCCACGCCTTCCGCGCCCACGAAGAGGCGCTGCACTTCATCTTCACGGGCCAGAGCTCGGTCGGTGACTTCCACCCGGCGGAGCTCCAGACGCTGGTCGGGCACTACTACGGCGCACTCGGCAGCTTCGGCTCGTCGATGGGCCTGTTCGTCACCGGGGCCCTGGGGCTGGGGCTCTGGGGGGTGCCGCTCGCAGGGATCGCCGCTCACCTGCTGAGCCGCCGGCCCGAGGTGGGCCTGCTGACCGCCGCCCTGCTCGCCCTGCACCCTTCGCTGGCCTACTGGCGGGTGCACGCCTTTCACGTCGCGCCGGCGCACTCGGCCTTCTGCGCGACGCTGCTCTTCGCGGTGCTCGTGCTGCGGAACCCCTCGCGGAGGGCCTTCGCCGCCTGGTTCCTGCTCGGCGCGCTGACCTGCTTCATCCGCCTCGAGTACAGCGGCGCGGTGATGGCGACGGCCGCGATCCCCCTGCTGGGGCAGCCGGAGCTGATCAAGCGGGTCGGCACCTGGCTGCCGGGTCTGCTGGTGGCGGCGGTCCTGCTGCTGCTGCCTGTGCGCGAGGTGCTCGCGGCGGCCGAGCAGCGCGAGGACTACCGCACGGGCCTGCGCTTCCTCTGGCTGCACGCCCCGATGTGGCCCGCCTACCGGCCGCTGAGCAGCTGGGGCCTGGGCCTTCCCTTCCTCCTCGGGATCGGCGTGATCTTCGGCCTGCCGAAGAGCGAGCACCGGCGAACGGCGGGGGCCCTGCTCACCATCGTCCTGCTCGGGATCTTTCCCCCGCTGCTCTTCACGGACTTCGGGGCGCGGCACGCCTTGCCGGCGACGACGGCGGGGATCGCGCTCGCGGTGCTCGGGGGGCTGCTCTTCCTGAGCGTTCCTCGCCAGCAGGGTCTTCGCCGGGTCGCGATGGCCCTGCTGCTCATCAGCGCGACGGCCGGCAGCCTGGGCGACCTGTCGGAGCTCGGGCGGCGCTACGGCAACCAGGACACCGGCACGCCCGCCGTCGCCGGGGTGGAACGCCCCACGGGGCCCATGCCCGAGGGCTGGGTGGACTGCGCCATCTACAGCAACGACCCGACCATCTGCGACGCGTCGCCGAACTGCCACCCGGTCAAGGACATGCGCGACCCCGTGCTCGTGCGCAAGCGCTGGGACGGCTACGGCGGCTGCGTCTACTGGGCGGTCGACGGCCAGCTCGACGACGTCGCCGGCGTGCAGCACGAGTGGTGGCCCGTGGTCCAGCGGATCTACCCCCTGGAGCCGGCGGGCGTCATCCCCCTGCGCCGGAGCGGAGAGCAGCAGCTGCAGGCCGAGGTCTACCGGATCGTGGAGCGGCCCTGAGGGCTTGCCGGCGAGAACGCCGCCGGTAGAGTCGCCGCCATGCGCATGCTCCTCCTGTTGACCCTGCTGTTTGGCTGCCCCGCTGCGGACGAGGCCGAGCCCCTGACCTTCGCCACCTACAACCTCGGCCTGGCCGTCGGCTTCGTGCCCGGCGCCAACGAGCGCGCCCCCGCCGCGACCGACGCGACGCTGGCCCTGGAGGCCGACGTGGTCTGCGTGCAGGAGGTCTGGGAGACCGAGCACGTCGCGCTGCTCGAAGGCACCGAGGCCTTCCCCCACACCTTCTTCGGCGCGCCCCAGCCCGAGGTCGGCCCCGAGCCCGCTTGTGTCGGCGGGGACGAGGACAACCTGCTCGAGTGCATGGAGGTCGACTGCGCCGACGCCTGCACCGACGAGCTGCCCCAGTGCCTGCTCGATGAGTGCGCGCTCGACTTCCTGCTGCTCGAGGACAACTGCATGCGCTGCATGCAGGCCAACGTCGGCGGCACGCCCGAAGAGATCCGCGACACCTGCACGGCCGAGACGACCGAGTACAGCTACGGCGGCGCCTTCGGCACGGGCATCCTGAGCAAGCACGCGATGAGCGGCACCGAGGAGCTGCTGCTGGAGAGCACCACATCGCGCCGCTCCGTGTTGCACGCCGTGGTGGCCGCGCCCGGCGGCGACGTCGACGTCTTCTGCACCCACCTCACCGCCGTCTTCAGCCTCATCCCCTACCCCCGCCCCGAAGGCGACTGGGACACCGAGCAGCTCGGGCAGATCACCGACATGCGCGCCTGGATGGCCGACCGCACGACCACCGGCCGCGCGGTGCTGATGGGCGACATGAACACCGGCCTGGAGACCCCGGGCGTCGACGCCGAGGTCCCCGAGAACTACGCGCCGCTCGCCGACGGCCTGGAGAACCCCTACCGGGACCAGGACGGCCGCTGCACCTTCTGCGACGACAACGCCATCAGCTCCGCCGACAGCGACGCGACCGGCCGGCTCATCGACCACGTCTTCTTCGACCGCTTCGAGGGCAGCTACTCCGTGGAGCGCCTCTTCGACGAGCCCATGCCCATCGAGAGCTGCGGCGAGGAGCTGCCCGGCGCCCTGTCCGACCACTACGGCGTGCAGGTGACCTGGAGCCCCTAGGGCTATCCTGACCGGCGGATGAACCCCCCGGATTCACCGAAGCGCTCGCCCCTCCTCTGGCCCGCGGTCGCCCTGGTCGCGATGGTGCCGAGCGTGGTCGTGGTCCTCGCGGCGCTCAACGACCAGCTGACCTGGGAGGCCTGGGTCCACGAGTCCGCCGGGCACTTCGACTGGACTCCCTTCATCCACCCGCCGCTCTACAACGAGGTGCTGTGGCTCGGGGAGCGCTTGGCGGAGGCGACCGGGATCCGGGCCCCGGTGGGCATCTCCTGGCTCGGCGCGGTGACGACGGGCGGCATCGCGGCGATGGTGGGGGCCTTCCTGGCGCGCAGCTCGGGCCTGCGCTGGGGGCTCTTCGCGGCGGCCCTGGTGGCCCTGTCCGCGGCGGGCATGCGCCCCTTCGAGCAGTACCCACTCTCCCGGATCACGCTGACTGCGGCGCTGATCGGCAGCCTGATGCTGGCGGATCCCCGGACCCGGCGGGTGGGGCTCGTCGCCGTGGCCACGGCCATCGCGGCCGCGCTGTCCACGGAGCTGCACCTCAACGCGTGGGTCGTGCTCGCGCCGGTCTGGGCGGTGCTGCTCTTCGGGAAGAGGCGCGGGCCGCTGCTGCTCGTGGGGATCTCGGTGGCGGCGGTCTTCCTGGCGAGCACGAGCCTCGGCCTGGCCCAGGTGCTCGCCGACGGCCCCATGAACGAGCCCGGCTGGGAGCCGCCCATGACCTGGGATCGGGTGACCCTGGAGCGCAACAACCCGGTCCTGCTGCTGCCCCTGCTGCTCTGGCTGATCCCCGCGGTCCGCGCGCGCCGGGGCCTCGCCGCCCTGGCCCTGCCCGGGACCCTGCTCGTCTACATCGCGACCACGACGATCCAGCAGTACACGGGCCTCGGCATCGGCGGGACCTTCCTCAACTGCCACCACTACTACGAGCTGGTCGACCCGCTGATGGCCCTCGCCGCCGTCTGGGCCCTGGCCGACGCCTGGGCCGCCACCAAACCAGGGGGGTCAGGACATCAGGGGGGGTCAGGACATCAGGGGGGGTCAGGACATCAGAAGGCGCTGTTGGCCTTCGCTGCGGCCGTGCTGATCTCGCAGATCGTCTGGCTCGTGCGCGGCTGGCAGGCCTCCAGCGACGCGCGCTGGTGGCAGTGGGTCGACGGCGCGACCTGGATCTGAGCGGGCCCCGCTACCGCTGGTCCGACTCGAAGCCGTCCGGCGCGTCCGAGGGGAGCTCCAGCCGCTCCTGCGCCGACGAGCGCAGCGTGCGGTTGGCGGGCTCGGGGTCGAAGGGCACCGAGGGCAGCAGGTCGGTGTAGGCGGCGAAGGCCGGGTCCTTCCCCACCGCGGACAGGAACACGTCGTAGCGCACCTTGTCGCGGGACAGCCGTCGGCCGAAGAGCTCGGGGTCGCGCGCCGCGAAGCGCAGCATCTCGACCGCCTTGCTCCCCTCCCCGACCTGCGCGTAGACCCAGGCCAGGTCCCAGTAGGCGTTGCCATCGCGCGGGTTCGCCTCGACCGCCTTCCAGAGGTCCCACTCCGACTCGGCGAAGCGCTTCGCGAAGCACAGGGCGATGCCCCGGTTGAGGTAGACGTCCCAGCTCGGCTCCAGCAGGCCCGCCACGTCGAGCTCGGCGAGCGCATCCTCGAAGCGGAACATGTCGCTCAGCAGGATCCCGCGCTCCAGGTGGGCCTCGCCCAGGCCGGGCGCGCTGACCACGAGGCTCGTCAGCCGGCGCAGCGCCTCCTTCTGCTGCCCCAAGAGGGAGCGGGCCGTGGCGGAGTGCCACAGCGCGAGCAGGTTCTTCGGGTCCTTCGCCACGAGCGCGTCCGCGGCGTGGGCGACCCGCAGGAGCTCCTCGTCGGACAGCCGCTCGTCGGGCTCGGGCAGCTCGCCGACGTCCCCGGGCAGGTCCCAGGTGTCGATGCGCGGGGGCAGCTCCTCGCCGTCGGCCAGCTCCAGCGGAGCGCGGCGGCCCATGCTGTCCCAGGGAGGAATCCGGGCGACGTCGTCGGGCTGCGCGGCGACCTTCGGATCGGCCAGAAACTGCTCGAGGGTGCGGCCGTCCACGCGCTCGCGAGAGCCGGGCTGGAGGTCGCGCACGGGGGCGTCGTGCTCGCCTTCTTCAACGAGCTCGCTCGGATCCTCGGGAGCCGGCTCCTCGGGCTGGGGCTGCGCTCGGTTGCAGCCGGCGAGGAGGACGAGCAGCAGGGCGATCCGGAGGAGCACAGCGCTGAGTACGCCAGATCGATCGCCTCCAGCAAGCCTTTCGAAATACCGCGCCGCGTCCGTGCGTATCCTTCGACGGCGGCTGGGTCCGCCTGGAGGAAGCATGTCCCTGCTGGGCAACATCGTCTGGTTCATCTTCGGCGGCCTCTGGTCGTTCCTCGGCTACACCATCGGCGGCCTCGCGATGTGCCTCACGATCGTGGGCATCCCCTTCGGCCTCCAGGCGATCAAGATCGGCGTCGCGTCCCTCGCCCCCTTCGGCAAGGACATCCACGAGCTGCCCGAAGCCAACGGCACGCTGCACATCGTGTTCAACATCCTGTGGCTCGTGCTCTTCGGCTGGGAGATCGCGCTCGCGCACCTCAGCCTGGCGCTCACCCTGGGCATCACGATCATCGGCATCCCCTTCGCGGTGCAGCACATCAAGCTCATCCCCCTCAGCCTGATGCCTTTCGGCCGCGAGCTTCGGTAGAACCAGTCGCGAGCTGTGCCGGCGCGCACCGCAGAGGTGACATCGCAGCGGTGCCGCTGGTAGTCAGGGCTCACGCCGATAGACCGGCGGGCCGCGCGCGCGGCTCAACCTGTGAGTTCGAATGCCCCGCGACCGCTTCTCCCTGCTGCTGCTGATCCTCGGCCTGATCTCGAGCCTGTCCTTCGTCGGCTGCCCCGCCACCGACGACGACGACGACAGCGCGACGACCGACGACGACGACGCGACCCCGCCGGACGACGACGACGACGACGACTCCACGCCGCCCATCGACGACGACGACGACGCGACCGACCCGCCGCCCGAGGAGCTGGGCTGCCCCGGTGACGCGCTGGCCTGCGACGGCAGCACCGCCGACGCCAGCGGCGACACCACCGGCGCGGACAGCAACATCTCCAACTGGACCGCCCACTGCCCCGACGCGATCTACGACGCCAACTGGCTCGGCGGCGAGCACGTCTACGAGGGCGGGAAGATCCGCGCGCTCATGCCGGCTTGGGCCGTCACCTGTCACAAGTCGCAGGGGAGTCAGTGGGACACGGTGATCTTCGTGGCCCACAAGAGCGTGGGCTTCCTGCTCAGCCGCTCGCTGTTCTATGTCGCGGTGACCCGTGCCGAGCGCCAGGTCGTGGTCGTCGGGCAGCAGGCTGCCGTCGACATGGCCGTGAGGAAGGTCCGCGACCTTCGGCGTCGGACGCTGCTCGGGCTCTGGCTCGCGGGCGAGCGGAGTGCGGCGTGATCGCGCAGGTGGATCGCGTGGAGCCCGCTGTGCTTCCGCCCACAGCGATTGGGCAGGTGACGCCGATCCTGGCCCTCGACTTGGCGACGGCGACGGGCTGGGCGCTACGGGACACTCGCGGGGTTGTGACCAGCGGCGTGATGACCTTCTCGCTTCGTCGAGGCGAGAGCAGCGGCATGCGGTTGCTCCGCTTCCGGCGTTGGCTGCGGGAGATGCTCGGGGCCGACCTGGTCCGGTTGGTTGCCTACGAGCAGCCGATCATTCACCGCAAGCGGCGGCAGTTGAACGCCAGCGTGGCCCACAACCTCGAGGGCGTCCTACTGCCCGAACTCGAGGGGCGGATCGACTACGTCTCGCCCACGCCGGCCGAGGTCAAGAAGCACGCCACCGGGAAGGGGAACGCGGCCAAGGCTCAGATGATCGAGGCCGCGCGCGAGCGCTGGGGCGTCGAGGTCCAGGACGACAACGAGGCCGACGCGCTCTGTGTGCTCGCCTGGACCCTGGACGAGATCGGGGAGGGGCCCGAGGCGTGAGTTCGC
>JAJDAI010000067.1 GCA_029261955.1 Deltaproteobacteria bacterium
TGCGTGGCCAGCGAGGACGAGCCGCCTCCGGAGGCGGAGCCCGAGCCGCCGCCGGGCGAGCTGGTGCTGCCTGTGGGGGCGGTGCTGGGGGCCCCGGTGGACTGCGCCCAGCCCACCGAGGGCATGGATCGCTTCGAGGACGAGACGGTGGAGCGGGGGCTCGATGTGGCGACCTCCGAGCCCTTCGCGGAGCCTCCGTCGCCGCCCTCGGGCACGACCGTCACGGCGACGGACCTGGACGGCGACGGCGACATCGACCTGCTGCTGCCGCTCTTCCCATCCTGGCCGCGGCTCATGGAGAACGACGGGACCGGGCACTTCAGCGAGGCCCCGTCTGTGCTCCCGGCTCCCTTCCCGCCGCCCGAGAACGTCGCCGCGGTGGACCTGAGCGGGGACGGGCTGCCGGAGCTGGTGTCGCTCGGCGACGGCTACATCACCATCCAGACCAACCTCGGCGGCTTGAGCTGGGGGCCGGCGACGGTGGTGTACCGGGACGAGGTCGAGCCGATCCCGCGCTTCGTGTCCGCGGCCTTCGGGGACCTCGACGGCGACGCCGACCTCGACCTCTTCGTGCCCGTCGTGCACGCCATCGGCCCGCCGACCGACGGGCGCCCGCCTGCCCACGTCGACCTGCTCTTCCGCAACGAAGGCGGGGCCTTCGTGCTCGACCGCGAGCTGATGCCGGACCAGGTGCCCGGCCACGCTCAAGCGGCGATCTTCACCGACCGCGACTTCGACGGCGACCTCGACCTGTTCGTGCCGTCCGAGTTCGGGCGCCAGAGCGAGCCGAGCGCCTTCTTCCGCAACGACGGGCTCGGGGCCGACTGGGTGGTGCTGGAGAACGACGCGCCGGCCATCGCGGCCGACATCCGCGTGGGCGCCATGGGTCTGGACACCGCCGACCTGAACGGGGACGGGGCGCTCGACTACTGCGTCAGCGACTTCGGGCCCGTGCGCTGCCTGCTGTCGGGTGAGGGGGAGTACGTGGACGGGGCGGCGCCGATGGGGCTGACGGGCCCCGAGGGCGTGGAGCCCGGGAGCTGGTCGAGCTGGGGGCTGGAGCTGAGCGACTTCGACGCCGACGGGCACCTCGACGCCGCGGTTGCGGCCGGCTCACCCGAGGTGTGGGCGACCGAGGAGCACCACCCCGACATGCTGTTCCGCGGCGTGAGCGGCGGCTTCGAAGACGCGACGGGGGAATCCGGCTTCGGGGACGAGACCTGGCACTACGGCATGGCCGGGGCCGACTTCGACGGGGACGGCTTCCGCGACCTGATCCTGCTCGGCTACGACGTGCCGCCGAAGCTGATGATGAACCGCTGCTCCGCCGGGAGCTGGCTGGTGGTGGACCTGGTCGGGCCGACGGACAACCGCGAGGCCTTCGGCACCCGGGTGCGGGTGAGCTCGTGGACCACGACGATGGTGCGCGAGCTCTACAACCTGCGCGGCTTCAACCAGGGGCCGTCGGAGCTGCACTTCGGGCTGGGGGCGGACAGCTACGCACGGGTGGAGGTGACCTGGCACGACGGCTCGGTGGTGGTGGCGGAGAATGTGCCGCTGAATCGGCGGTTGAGGGTCGCGTGGGATTGAGTTCGTGGGCTGGATGGGGTCTGACCCCCTTCAGCCCACGAGGGGGCCAGCGCCTGCCCCCTCCAGCCGCTCCGTGGCAGAGTGCGGCCATGCGCCTCGACCCCGAACTCGACGCCCTGGTCGCCATCGCCGCCGAACGCGGCGCTCACCCGACCCGCGCCGTCACCCCCACCGGGCCCTGCCAGCTCTGGGAGCTGACCGGTGAGAAGCACCTGTGGATCAAGCGCTTCGCGTCGAAGCGGGCGCTCGTGCAGGAGCGCGACGCCCTGACGAAGTGGGGGCTCCAGGAGCACGTGGCGAACCTGGCGTCGGTGCCCTCGGTGCTCTGGGAGGACGAGAAGGCGTCGGCGCTGTTGCTCACCAACGTGCACGGCGGCGTGATCACCGACTCGTCGAAGCCCTGGGCCGCGGCGGGCGCCTTCCTGGCCGGCATGCAGGCGCTGCCGGTGGTGGATGCGGACCCGGTGCCGCTGCCCGAAGCCATGCGCCGCCGCTTCGACTCCTGGTCCCGCGAGGCCGCGCCGCACCTGAGCTGGGAGGTCCTGCTCGACGCGCGCCAGGCCTTCAACACGGAGGTCTTCGTCAACAGCCGCCGGGTGCTGGCGCACCGCGACTTCCAGCCTCAGAACTGGCTCTGGGACGGTCGAAAGCTCGGGGTGATCGACTTCGAGCACGCGCGCCCCGACCACCCGCTGGTGGACGTGGTCAAGCTCTTCGACCACGTGGACGAGAGCGACCGGCGCTTCGTGGCCTTCCAGACCGGCCTGGGCCGGGGTTTCAGCGAAGCGGAGCGGGCTCAGCTCCGGGTGCTGCGCGTCCTGCACGGCCTCGCGTGCGTCGGCTGGGGTGCTCGCGAGAAGGACGGCGATCTCGTCGCGCTCGGGCGCCGCGTGCTGGACGCGGTCACCTGAGCGCCCGACGCGGCCTCAGTCCCAGGTGCTCGTCAGGTAGAGCCTCCAGCTGTTGAGCCGGCCAGCGTTGCCGAAAACGGGGTCGACGATCTCCAGGCTCCAGGTCCCGTCGATCTCGTCGTCGCTCGTGATGTTCCGCCAGAGGATGTCGACGCGGTTGCCCTCGCCGGGGGCGGAGAGGATGGCGTCGGCGCCGTTGGGGTCGATGAGGCGGTAGGTCAGGCTCTGCGGATCGGGGTGGTCCAGGTCGATCCAGACGGCGATGTCGACCGGCACGCTGGCCCAGTCGCTGACCTCGACGGTGGACACGAGGCCCGCGGGGTCGCCGTCGGGGATGTCGGCGTCGACGTCGAGCTCCCAGGTGCGGGCGTACTCCTCTTCGACGCACCAGCCGTTGCCGTAGACGATCATCCCGAGGCAGACGAGGCCGTCGGCGCAGGCGTCCTCGGTCTCGCAGTCCTCGCCGAGCTGGGCGTCGCCGTCCTCGGCGATGGGGGACCAGCTGCGGGCGAACTCACGCAGGCGGAGCATGGAGGTGGGGCCGACCTGGGGCACGGCGGCCAGCTGCGCGATGGTCTCGTAGGGGCGGGCGGCGAGGATGTTCTCGGCCGCGCGGCGGTTCAGCGGCACCTCGTCGTCCAGCAGCGCGTAGTCACCCAGGTTGGCCAGCGCGAGCGTCGCGTCGGCCTCGTCGACCGTGAAGGCCGTGTCGTCCCAGACACCCAGCAGCTCGCCGCCCTGCGGCACCTGGCCGGTGGCCTCCGCGTAGGCCACCAGGGCGTTGAGGGCCGAGGGGCCGACGTAGCGCACGTCGTCCGCCTGCTGCACGGTCTCGAAGGCCTGATCGTCGCCGGTGTAGCGGACGAGGTCGGCGCCATCGCGCCAGGCGATGAGGTGCTGCGCGGCGCGGCGGTTCAGCGGCACCTCGTCGTCGAGCACGGCGAAGGTCGTGTCCGAGGCGTTCAGGACGCGCAGGACGCCGACCGCTTCGGGCGAGCCGTCGATGACGGCCAGCTGGCTCTGCTCGTCCTCGTCGAAGTCGGAACGGACGGGGTCGGCGGCGCAGGCGGCGAGGAGAAGGGCGGGGAAGAGAAGCAGTCGGGACGCCATGGCGATCCTCCGGATGGAAGGAGTTGCCGTGGATTGACCTCGAAGTGCAGTGGGGGGCCAATCGGCCGCCACGGACCCTGCTGCACGGCCGAAGGGTATGCACCCGCCGGCGGCTCACAAGGGCGCCCTCGCCTTTGTTTTCAGAAGAAAGAGGCACCCCCCGCAGAGCGAGGCGGCAGGCGGATCAGGGGCGCCGTCGGCGCAGGCCGAGGAGCAGCAGCGCGAAGAGCGAGCTGCCCCCGCCGAGGCTGGAGCGGCAGTCCGCGCAGGCCCCCAGGACCGTCGGGGAGACGAACTCGCCGTCGAGGCGGGGGTCGTCGGCGTCCTCTGCGGAGTCGTCGTCGTCCGCCGAGTCGTCGTCGTCCGCCGAGTCGTCGTCGTCTGCGGTCGCGTCGTCGTCGTCCGCGGTCGCGTCGTCGTCGTCCGCGATGTCCTCGCAGTCGTCATCCTCCACGTCGACGTCGCCGTCGCAGTCGTTGTCGGTGCCGTCGTCGCAGTCCTCGGTGGCGTGCGGGTTGATGGCGCTGTTCTCGTCGTTGCAGTCGAACTCGCCGTCCGGGAAGGCCTCGACGCAGGCCTCGGACTCGAAGAGGAAGCCGTCGCCATCGAGGTCCTCGGTCACGAAGCCGTCGCAGTCGTTGTCGAGGCCGTCACAGTCCTCCTCTGCCGCCTCGATGTCGCCGAAGCTGCCGTGCGCGGCCGGCTCGTCGTCGTCGCAGTCGAGCGTTCCGCCGTCCCCGTGCAGGGCCTGGCAGTCCTGGGACCACACGCCGTCGCCGTCCGCGTCGAAGTCCTCGTCGATCTCGTCGTCGCAGTCGTTGTCGCGCCCGTCGCAGGACTCGGCCACCGACGGCGAGGTCTGGGGGTCCTGATCGGCGCAGTCCACGTCCGTCCCCCAGGTCTCCACGCACTCGGCCACCTCGGCGTCGTAGGCCCCGTCGCCGTCGAAGTCGAAGAGCTCGTCCAGCTGGCCGTCGCAGTCGTTGTCGAGGCCGTCGCAGAGCTCGGCGGCGCCGGGGAAGATGCCCTCCTCGGCGTCGTCGCAGTCGAGCAGATCGGCGAAGCAGGGGGAGCCGAAGGGGAAGCCGTCGCCGTCGAGATCGAAGTCCTCGTCCGCCTCGCCGTCGCAGTTTTGGTCGATGCCGTCGCAGACCTCGACCTGGGACGGGAAGACCGCCGCGTTGCCGTCGTCGCAGTCGCCGCCGCAGGTCGTGGCGCCGTCGCCGTCGATGTCGAGGTCCTCATCGACCGCGCCGTTGCAGTTGTCGTCCACGCCGTTGCTGCAGTCCTCGACCTGGAGCGGGTGGGCGCCGGGGTCGGAGTCGTCGCAGTCGCCTTGCGGCCAGTCGGCCAGGCAGTCGCCGTTGGAGCCGTCGGGCCAGCCGTCGCCGTCCGCGTCGAAGTCCTCGTCGATGGCGCCGTCGCAGTCGTCGTCCAGGGCGTTGCAGGCCTCGACCTGGTCGGGGAAGACGTCGGGGTCGGCGTCGTCGCAGTCCACGGCGTCCCCGAAGCTGACCTCGCAGGCCCCGATGTCGCCGTCCGGTGCGCCGTCCAGGTCCGCGTCGAAGGGCTCGTCGGCGGCGCCGCTGCAGTCGTTGTCCGCGCCGTCACACAGCTCGAGGGCGCCGGGGAAGACGGTCGAGTTGTTGTCGTCGCAGTCGTCGCCGGTCAGGCAGTCCAGCTCCGAGAAGAAGCCGTCGAAGTCGACGTCGAAGTCCTCGTCCGCGAGGCCGTCGCAGTCCTGGTCCAGGGTGTCGCAGATCTCCAGGGCGCCGGAGTGGATGGCCGCGTTGGCGTCGTCGCAGTCGCCGCCGCACTCGGCCTCGCCGTCGCCGTCGTCGTCCACCTCGTCGTCGACGCCGGTGGGCAGCAGGCCGTCGCAGTCGTCGTCCAGGCCGTTGCAGAGCTCGGGCGCGCCGGGGAAGACGGTGGGGTTGGTGTCGTCGCAGTCGTCCCCGAGCAGCGGGCAGAGGTCGGGGGACGGGGAGCCGTCGCCGTCGAGGTCGAAGTCCTCGTCGGGTGCGCCGTCGCAGTCGTTGTCGAGGCCGTCGCAGACCTCGACGCCGCCGGGCAGGGCGAGGACCTGGTTGTCGTCGCAGTCGTCCCCGCCGAGGATGCCGTCCGCCAGCTCACCGCCCTCGAGGGTGCAGGCGAGCCAGCCGTCGCCGTCCACGTCGCGCTCGTCGGGCTCCCCGGAGGTGCCGTCCCCGATCGCGCCGCTGCAGTCGGTGTCGTTGCCGTCGCAGGTCTCGGTCGCGGCCGGGTTCACGGTGGCGCGGGTGTCGTCGCAGTCGCCGCTGCACGGTCCGTAGCCGTCGCCGTCGTCGTCCACGGTCTCGTCGATGGCGCCGTCGCAGTCGTTGTCGACACCGTCGCAGACCTCGATGCCGTCGGGGGAGATCGTGGCGTCGCTGTCGTCGCAGTCCAGGGCCGTCGACGGCCAGGCGGCGAGGCAGTCGCCGACGCTGCTGTCGTAGAAGCCGTCGCCGTCGAAGTCGAAGTCCTCGTCCACGTCGCCGTCGCAGTCGTCGTCCACCGCGTCGCAGGCCTCGGGGGCGCCCGGGTAGACGCTGGCGTCGCCGCCGTCGCAGTCGCCGTCGCAGGTGGTCACCCCGTCGGCGTCCAGGTCGAAGGGCTCGTCGATGACGCCGTCGCAGTTCTCGTCCACCCCGTCACAGACCTCGGTGCGGCCCGGGAAGATGGAGATGTCGGTGTCGTCGCAGTCCTCGTTCGCGGGGAAGCCGTCGCCGTCGCCGTCGATGCAGCCCGTGCAGCCGCGGATGCGCCATCCGTAGACGCGGTCCACGAAGCTGGACGTGATGGCGCCGGGCATGGGGGCCGAGCCCGTGTTCTCGTACCAGCCGTGGGTGCGGGTCCCGAAGGAGACGGGCAGGTCGGCCGGGCCCTGCTGCCGGGACTGCACGGCCAGGCCCTCGAAGCCGATCGCGAAGAGGTAGTAGCGCGCCGCGCCGGTCGAGGGATCGGGCCCGATCTCCAGATCCAGCGGCCCGCTCTCGAGCCAGTAGAGGCTGCTGTCCTCCTGCACCTCCAGCGTGCGCTCCCAGAGCTGCGAGTAGGTCCCCTGCTCGCTCGCCGACGAGTAGATCGCCATGCGGACGTCGCCGCTGTAGTCCGTGAACTGGTTGAAGGCGATCTCCTGCACGCGGGTCGTGGAGGTGACCTCGAAGATGTTGCCCATCTTCCAGTAGATGGAGATGCCCGTGGAGGTGGCGGGCTCCTCGGCGTCCGCGGTGTCGCCCACCGTGATGAGCTGCTGTGGGACCTCCCAGGCCGACTCGAAGGTGAAGGCCGCGGGGTCGGGCAGCGGCAGCGGGTCGCCGGCGGTGTGCAGGCCGAGCGTCTCGCCCCAGCTGGGGTGCAGGTCGGTGTCGATGAAGCGGTACCAGCTCGCCGCGGTGCCCGAGGACCAGCCCAGGCCCACCGAGTAGAGCCAGCCGGGATCGAGCTGCGCGTGCACGTCGTCGACCTCGATCCACTGGTCGGGGTTGGCCGCGTCCGCGATGGCTTCGACCGTGCCGCTGGCGACGTTGACCCAGTTGGGCGAGCCGCCGGGGCAGTCGGCCTGGACCGTGCCCGCGCAGCGACGCACGTACCAGCTCATGGTCACGTTCTGGTTGACCTGCACGAGCTGGCGGAAGCCGCCGAGGATGGCTGGCGCGTCCACCCGGTAGGCCGCGCCGCCGACCCAGGC
>JAJDAI010000661.1 GCA_029261955.1 Deltaproteobacteria bacterium
CCTCTCGCTGCCGGCGCGCATCCGCCTGCTCGACAAGTACGTCAAGGACTACGAGGCCGACGGCTTCCTCATCAACTCGGTCAAGAGCTGCAACAGCTTCTCGGCCGGGCAGCTGCTCATCCTGCGGGAGCTGGAGCAGAGGACCGGGCGCCCCGGCGCCTTCATCGAGAGCGACCTCGTCGACCCCCGCTACTTCAGCCCGGCCAACATCAAGAACCGGCTGGAGAGCTACTTCCAGATGATCGAACAGAAGCGGCGGGGCGGGGGCTCGGCCCCCGGCTTGATCCAGGTGGAGGCGAGGCCATGAGGGTCGTCATCGGCATCGACCTGGGATCCACGACCACCAAGGCCGTCATCCTCGACGAGGACCAGCGTGTGGTCGGTCGCGGCATCACCAACTCGCGGTCCAACTACGACACCGCCTGCGCCGTCGCGCGCACCGAGGCGCTGAACCAGGCGCGCCTGCGCATGCTCAGCGACGCCATCGGCCAGCAGCCCGGGGTCTCGGACGAGGCCGACAAGCTGGCGCGCGCGCTGGACCGGGCCTTTCGCTGCGAGCAGCACCTGGCCCAGCTCGAGGTGCTCGAGAGGGTGGCGCTCGGCGTCGCGATCACGGGCCGCTACGGGAAGAACAACCTGCTCGCGCCGGCCATCGAGTCCATGTTCGCGTCGATGCGCGACGACGCCCCGCGCCTGTTCGGGCCCTTCTCCGAGCGGCGCAGCGACTTCTTCCGCGACATCGCGGGCTCCAGCTACCAGACGCTGGCCGAGAAGGTCGCGCACCCCGAGAACCTGCCCTTCGACCTCATCCTCGGCGTCTACGACCAGGCGATCCTGACGGTGGAGAACGAGCCGGGCGATCTGTCCCTGGAGGGGCTGAGCGACCGCGTCATCGTGCGCGCCCTCAGCCGGCGCTCCGACCGGGAGACCGTGGGCGAGTCCCTGGAGCGCGCCGTGCGCATCGTCGTCAGCGAGGAGGTCGAGGTGCTCTGCGAGGTCGGCACCGGCTACGGCCGCGCCCGCCTGCCCTTCCCCAAGGAGTGCATCCGCAGCGAGATCCTCTGCCACGGGCTCGGCGCCCACCGCATGTTCCCCGAGACGCGCACCGTGCTTGACATCGGAGGGCAGGACACCAAGGCCATCCAGGTCGACAACCAGGGCATCGTCACGTCCTTCCAGATGAACGACCGCTGCGCGGCCGGCTGCGGGCGCTACCTGGGCTACATCGCAGACGAGATGAACCTCGGCCTGCACGAGCTGGGGCCGCTGGCGCTCAAGGCGAAGAAGTCGGTGCGCATCAACTCGACCTGCACCGTGTTCGCCGGGGCCGAGCTGCGGGACCGCTTGAGCATGGGCCAG
This sequence comes from Deltaproteobacteria bacterium, assembly GCA_029261955.1. Lineage (GTDB taxonomy): Bacteria > Myxococcota_A > UBA796 > UBA9615 > UBA9615 > CALCXL01. The sequence goes on from JAJDAI010000661.1 coordinate 1,360, forward strand.
AAGCGGGAGGACATCCTGCTGGGCCTGCACCGCGCGATCATCCTGCGGGCGATGTCCCTGGTGGCTCGCTCCGGCGGCATCGAGGACGAGTTCACCTGGACCGGCGGCGTGGCCCGCAACCAGGCGGCCGTGAAGGCGCTGCGCGGCCTGGTGGCCGAGAACTACGGCGAGCGCATCATCAACATCGACGACAACTCCATCTACACGGGCTCGCTCGGCGCCGCGGTCTTCGCGCACCGGCAGGCGGCGGAGGCTTGAGATGACGCTCTCAGCAGGCATCGACGTAGGCACGGGGGCGGTGAAGGTCGCCGTCTTCAAGGTAGGCGACGAGGAGCAGTGCCTGTCGCTGCGCAGCGACCGCATCCGGCGGCGCGAGACAGCGACGGTCGTCAAGGAGACCTGGGACCTGGCGCTCAAGGCGGCGGGGGTGGCCCAGGACGACCTGGACTACATCGCCACCACGGGCGAGGGCGAGTCCATCCCCTGGGCGACGGGCCACTTCTACGGCATGACCACGCACGGGCGCGGCGCGCTGTACCTGGACCCGGACGCGCGGGCGGTGCTGGACATCGGCTCGCTGCACGCGCGGGCCATCCGCATCGACGAGCGGGCGAAGGTGATGCAGTACCGCATGACCTCGCAGTGCGCGTCGGGCACGGGGCAGTTCCTGGAGAACATCGCGCGCTACCTGGGCGTGACGGTGGCGGACGTGGGCCAGCTGAGCCTGAGCTCGCAGGAGCCGGAGATGGTCAGCTCGATCTGCGCGGTGCTGGCCGAGACCGACGTCATCAACATGGTGAGCCGCGGCATCAAGACCGAGGACATCCTCAAGGGCATCCACCAGTCGATGGCGCTGCGCTTCGCGAAGCTGCTGCGGGCGGTGGGCGCGGACGGTGTGGTGGTGTTGACGGGCGGGATGTCCGGCGACGTGGGGATGCTGGCCTGCTTGCAGGACGCGTTGGCGAAGAAGGCAAAGCGGCTCCAGGTGGAGGTCCGCCAGCCGGAGAATGGGATTCACGCCGGCGCGATGGGCGCCGCGTTGTGGGGCGCGTACCGGCACGAGGTGCTGAAGCGGCGCAAGCTCGCGAACGAGCAGAGGGTTGGGGCATGAGCGACGATCTGGAAGCTGGAACCATCGAGACCGACGCCGTCGAGGTGTCGGTCCTGAGCGCGGACGACCTCAACGAGATCGTGCGCATCGACGCGGCGCACGTCGGGCGGACCCGGCGCGAATTCCTGAGCCGGCGCATGGAGGCGGCCCTGCGGGACTCGAGCCTGAAGGTGGCCCTGAAGGCCAGCGTGGACGGCACGACGGCGGGCTTCCTGCTGGGCGCGGTCTACTACGGCGAGTTCGGCCAGTGCGAGCCGGCGGCGGTGGTGGACGTCATCGGCGTGCACCCCGAGTTCCAGGGGCGGCACGTGGGTGCGGCCTTGTTCGGGCAGCTGGAGATGCAGCTGGCTGCGCTGGGCATCGAGTCGCTCCGGACCGAGGTCGACTGGGACCAGATCGAGCTGCTGGCCTTCATGCAGCACCGGGGGTTCAAGCCGGCGGCGCGGCTTTGCTTGGAGAAGCGGATCGCTCGGTAGCTCGAGGAGCGACACCTCTCGCAACGATCGCAACGGGCAACGACCGCAACGTAGCGCCCGTTGCCCGTTGCGATCGTTGCGAGAGGTCCTAGGCCTTTTCGACTGTGCCGCTCTGCAGCAGCCCATCGATCTCCACAGAACTGAACCCGAGCTCCTCCAAGACCTCGACCGTGTGCTCCCCCGCCGAGGGCGCAGGATCGGTGATCTCCTCCCCGAGGGGCGTCTCCACCCACCGAGCCGCGTCCGCCTGCCCAAGCAGCCCACGCGCTTCGAAGTGCCCGCGGTCCAGGGCCTCCCCCGGGTCCAGCACCGGGCTGATGCAGCAGTCCAGCGGCTCCAGCAGCGCCGCCCAGTGGTCGCGCGCCTGCGTGATCACGACCGCCTCGATCTCCGAGTGCAGGGCCGCCTGGTGGTCCCCGCAGAACGGCGGCACGCTCAGCCACTCCGGGTGCCCGAGCGCCACGGCGAACTTGCCGAAGAACTTCGGCTCCAGCGCGCCGACTGCGAGGTGCTTGCCGTCGGAGCAGGTGTAGGTCCGGTACTGCGCGATGCCGCCGCCGAGCACGGGCTCGCCGCGCCCCGGGGGGTTCGCGTCCGCCGTCCAGGCCCCCAGGAAGGGCGCCGCCATCGCCCCCACCGACTCCGTCATCGAGATGTCGAGGTGAGCCCCCTCCCCCGTGCGCTCCCGCTGGAACAGCGCCCCCAGGATCGCCGAGATCGCCGTCATCGACGCGGCCAGGTCCGCCGTCGGGAAGGCCGGGTTCGGCGGGCGCCCGCCGGGCAGCCCCGCCATCCACAGGGTCCCCGCCAGGGCCTGGTAGTTCAGGTCGTGCCCCGCCGCCTGCGCCAGCGGACCCGTCTGCCCGTAGCCCGTCAGGCTGCACAGGACGATGTCGGGCTTGATGGCCTTCAGCACATCGAAGCCCAATCCCAGGCGCTCCAGCACCCCCGGCCGGAACCCCTCGAAGACCACGTCCACTTCGGCGACCAGCTTGTGCACGATCGCCTGCCCCGCCTCGGCCTTCAGGTCCACGACGATCGACCGCTTGCCGCGATTGATCACATGGAACAGCGCCGAGGTGCCCCGCACGTAGGGAGGCATCGCGCGGGTGTAGTCCCCGTTCCCGGGGGCCTCCACGCGCAGCACCTCGGCGCCCATGGATGCGAGCACCCAGGTGGCGTAGGGCCCCGGCAGCAGCCGGCTCAGGTCCAGGATTCGAATGCCTTGCAGCGGGCGCATGCACACCTCCCCAAGCGCAATCGCCCCGCTCACCGTGAGGCGAGCG
>JAJDAI010000662.1 GCA_029261955.1 Deltaproteobacteria bacterium
ACTCCACGCCACCGGCGGCGCTGTCGCGCCTCCCGAACCACGTGCTGGGGCGGCCGCCGACGCCAGGTCGGCGGCCGTCCCCCAGTCCGTCGGGGGGGGACCCACGGGCTAAGGCTCCCTGAACAGGGAGGAAGGTCATGAAGGTACTGAGCACGAGCATTGCAGCGGCCGTTCGGCCGGACCCCGGCGCGACCCAGGGTCGCCTGGCGCCCGCCGGCTCCGGGGAACATCGAGCGCAGGAAGCGCGCGATCTCCCGAAGCAGGAGCGAGCCGACAGCCAGCCCGTCGACGATGAGACCGCGCAGCGCCTGCAGGAGCAGGCGGGGCGCGCCTTGTCGCGTTTCGGACACAGGGTCGGCTTCGCCCGGCACAGCGACGGCAACATGATCATGCAGATCGTCGACAAGCAGTCCGGCGACGTCGTCCGTCAGATTCCCGGTGAGGACGCCCTCGCCCTCGCGGATCAGCTCGAGGAGCTCCGCGGCCTCCTCTTCAGCGGGCAGGGCTAGGCCATGCCCAGCGTCGACGGCCTCATCTCCGGGCTGGACACCTCCTCCATCATCTCCCAGTTGATGGACGTCGCGCGGGCGCCGATCCGCGCCATGCAGTCGAACATCTCCCGCATCGAGTCCCGCCGGACCGCGATGCAGGAGATGAACACCCTGATGAGCGATCTCCAGAGCGCGCTCGCGGCGGTGGACACTGGCGGCGAGTTCGGCGCAGCCACGGTCAGCTCCAGCCAGCAAGACAGCCTGGGCGCCTCGGTCACCGGGGATGTGACGCCGGGCACGCACACGATCCAGGTGCTGAGCCTGGCGGAGTCGACCGTCCTTCGCGGCAACGGCTTCTCCTCGGCCGACGAGGAGATGCGGGCCGGCACCCTGAGCATCACGACGGCAGCGGGCGTCACCGACGTGCCCCTCGATGCCGCCGACGGCACCCGGACCCTCACCGGGCTCGCGTCCTACATCAACGAGAACGTCGACGGCGTGAACGCCTACGTGCTCGACACCGGCGACGGCACCACGCCGTTCCGCTTGATGATCGAAGGGGAGCAGGGGGGCGCGGCGAACGAGGTCAGCACGTCCATCAGCTCCTCGGGCAGCGGGCGGGAGCTGACCTTCGACACGGCCCGCAGCGCGTCCGATGCCGAGCTCCTCGTGGACAACACGACGGTCTACCGGGACAACAACACCCCGAGCGACGTGCTGCCCGGGGTGCAGCTGGACCTGAAGAATGTGACCTCGGGGGAGGCCCGCATCACCGTCGGGCGCGATCCGACGGCCATGGCCACGAAGGTCGAGTCTGTGGTCGAGGCCTACAACAAGCTCAACGACTTCATCCGCAGCCAGTCCAAGGCCGAGGACCCCGGCCCGCTCGCGGGCGACGCCACCGTCCGCACAGTGCAGCGCCGCATCCAGTCGATGATGTCCGCCAACTACGGCAACGCGGACATCTCCGGCTTGGGCGCCCTGGGCCTCGGCACCAGCCAGACCGGCGAGCTGGAGTTCGACAGCGCCGAGTTCACGGCGAAGGCCGGCTCCAACTACGCGGCCGCCCTGGACGTGCTCACGGGCGTGGGTGGCTTCTTCGGGGCCATGCACAGCCAGCTCGATCTCATCACGGACACGAGCACGGGGCTGATCCAGCCGAGGCTGGACTCCTACGACAACCAGATCACGGATCTGAACGACCGCATCGACGACTCCAGCTTCCGCCTGGAGCAGTACGAGCAGACGCTGCGCAGCCAGTTCACGCAGATGGAGAGCCTGCTGCTCACCTACCAGAGCACCGGCGACTACCTCGCAGCGCAGCTCTCGAGCCTCAGCTCGAACAACAGCTGATCTCCGCCTCAAGTACGACGCGTTCTCGACGATATAGCTCGTACAACGCAAAGGGGCAGGAAGCGTCATGGCAGTGAACTTCAAGCTGAACAACTACCGAAAGGCGTCCGTCGATGCGGCGACGCCCGAGGATCTTCTCCTCATGCTGGTGCGCGAAGCCGTGCGGAGCGCCGAGAACGCGCCGCTCGAGCAGGACCAGGCGGAGCGAACGCGGCTGCTGGACAAGTCCCGCCGCATCGTCACGGAGCTGGCCGATTCCCTGAACACGGACTACGGCGGGCCGATGGCCTTCAACCTGCTCCGTCTCTACATCTTCATCAACCGCCGCCTCATGGACGCGATCGGTGGGGACGACGAAGGCCTGCCCGACGCGCTGCGGGTGCTGCGCCACGTTCGGGACACCTGGGAAGACGCGGTGCAGGCCGCCCGTGCGGAGCGCGCCGAGTCGTGAGCTCCACCCAGGCCGCCCTCGATTGGATCACCGCCTACGCAGCCCACCTGCGTGGGGCGGTGATCGACTTCGAGGAGGTCGGCCTGGACCCCGCCTACCACCGGCGGTGTCAAGAATTCGACGCGGCCCTGCGGGCCCTTGACGCGGATGGCCTGCGAGCCGCCGTCGCGAGCCCCGAGGGAGCCGCCGCATACACCGAACTCCAGGCCGCCCAGGCCGCGTTCGAACAGGCCGCGGCGGTCGCTTCGGCGACCCTCGACAGCCGGCGAAACGCTGTACGCACCGGGCAGTCCACCCTGCGTGCCTACGCCCGGGCGGGCGCCCTCGGCGGACCGGATCCACGCTTTCTCAGCCGGCGGGGCTGAGCTGGCACGGATCTCGCTTCGTTTCCCGCGGAGGCCAGCAGCCCGTGGAGGATTCAATGAGCGCAGCCCGACCTCAGCCCGCTGAGCGCCGCAGCCACTACCGAGTCGAGACGACGGTCAAGCTCCGCCTGCGCCCCGCTGGCGAGGGCGAAGCCACCCGCACCTCGGATCCCGTCGCCGCGTTCGAAGAACTCGCCGTCGTCGCCACCCGCTTCCGCAAGGAGGCGAGCCCGACCGGACGCATCTTCGTCGACCGCCTGATGGCGACGCTCGACGCGCTCGTCGGCGAGTCCAGCCAGGGCCCCTCCGCTGACTGGTGCCCGGCCCTCGTGGTCAGCGCGAACCTCAGCGCCGGCGGCGTGGGCTTCCGCTGGAACCGAGACCACCCCCTGGGCACCGAGCTCGACGTGGAGTTCACGGTCGAGTCCGAGCACAGCTCGTCCGTCCCTTTCAAGCTTCGCTGCCGCGTGCGGCGCTGCCACCCCACGGAGGGGGAGTTCGACCTCGGCGTCGAGTTCATCCAGGTGCCGACCGCGACCCAGCAGCGCCTGATCCGCCTGCTCTTCGATCTCCAGCGTGTGCAGCTGCGGAGCCGGGGCGATCGCGGGTGAGGTGGCTCGTCCTGGCGATGTTGCTGCTCTCGGGCAGCGCGTTTGCGGAGCGCTGGGAGCCTCCCCGTCCCGGGGCGGCGCCGCCGGTGCCCGACCGCTCGTTCCTCGTGGCGGCCTCGCTGGAGATCGCCGGTCAGAACGGCCCCTTCGTGAAGCAGATCTACGCTCGGGAGCACTTCGTGGCCTTCGGGCTGCACGGAACCTGGCTCTTCGAGGAGCGCTTCGGCTTCGGCTTCGGTGCCGGCCTGCACATCCGCCAGGCGGACGGCGTCGCCCCCGAGGGCCAGGACCTGCCCATGGTCACGCTCTGGCAGGTCCCGATCCAGGTCGAGGGTGTGATCCGGATGTCCCTCTGGCGCGACCAGATCCCGGTGCCCTACTTCCGCGGCGGCATGACCGGGCTCGTCTGGACGGAGCTGGGCGGAGACACCGAGCCCGTCGGCGTCAAGTGGGGCCCTCACGCCGCCGGCGGCGTGCAGTTCCGCGTGCCCTTTCCGGAGATCCAGTTCGAGGGACGCCTCAGCGGCGACCCCCTGCTGGACGACATCTACGCGCACGTCGAGGGCTGGGTGCGCAGCTCCAGCTCCTTCGGTGCCCCCGGGCTCGACCTGTCCGCCGCCGGATTCGCGGTGGGCATCACGCTCTTGATGTGAGGTGACCATGAGGGTCCTGATCTGGCTGCTCCTGCTTCCCTGCCTCGCGCAGGCCGACGAGGGTGAGCGCCGCGCCGCGGTGGTCACCGCCCTGCACGGCGATCTGGTGGTCCTGGACCCCGGCGAAGAACCCGGCGTGGGGCCCGGCGCCGTGCTCACGGTCTGGCGCCAGCTGCCCTCGGCCCGCGGCACAGCGGACTACCGCAAGGCGGCCCTGTGGTGGGAGGTGGGCACGATCCGGGTCGACTCCGTCGGCGCGAACGGGGCCGTCGCGCGCTTCCATGGCCCTCCCTCGCAGCCGATCCCCGCCGAACTCGACGAGAGCGGCGCCCCGCCCGACCGGGTGCACGTGGGCGACTTCGCCCGCGCCACGGGGGCGGTGGCCGAGCGGCGGGGCGACGTCCGCGTCACCTTCGCGCGCGCCGACCTCTTCTCGGCCGAGCAGGCCGAGCTGAAGGGTTCGGGCAAGGACGTGCTGGCCGAGTGGCTGCGCGGCCTGGAGTCCATGGAGGGGCCGATCCGCGTCGAGGTGCACCCCGAGATCGAGGAGATGGGCGTCGTTGGCCCCGACCTCGCGCGGGCCATGTCCGCCGACGAGGACGCGCCCTTCGGGCCCGCGCCCGGCAAGCCGGTCGTGCCCGTGGACGAGCTCTACGAAGGCGCACCCAGGCCCCTGGTCGTGCCGCCCGCCCGCGAGGTCCTGGTCGTGCACGGCAGCACCGGTGTGCCGGAGACCTGGCGCTACCTCGATCCCGTCAGCCTGGCGGAGCGGCAGGGTCAGGACGTCGCGGCGGCCCTCGCGGGGCGGCTGGGCATCGACCGCGGGCTCGTGTCCGTCGCCGTCGTGCCCCGCCCGGTGCACGAGGACGTCGGCCAGCTGCCGGGCTACGACGCGCCGGGGGACCAGGTCCGCATCGTCGCGCGCGCCATCCAGTGGTCGAAGGCGCCGCCGAAGCGGCCCCGGACAAAGAAGCCGACAGAGAAGAAGGCACCAGCGGTCGAGAGGTCCCGCAAGCGCCGGATCCTCGAGAAGCCGCCCGAGGAGATCAGCGGCAGCCCGCGCCCGCGCCCGCTCGGCTAGCCGCGCGGCCTTCAGTCCACGCTGCTCCAGTCCTCGTCCCAGAAGCTCCCAGCCAGCGTCCTCTGCCGGAGCACCCCGCGGCTCAGCAGCGCCAGCAGCAGGGCCATCGACTCCAGGTCGTCGTGCTCGGCGATCAGCTGCGCGGGGCCCCGACGTCCATCGACCGAGTGCAGCAGCTGCCTGGCCAGGAGGCTGGCGGGTCGCACCCCCGCGTCGGCCGCGACGAGGGGCCCGGGCCGGGCCGTCAGCCGCGAGCGCAAGGCGTCCTGGATCGCGTCCCGCCAGGGGGGCGTCCAGCCGGGCCAGCTGGCCAGCTCGGGCAAGGTGGCCAGCAGGCGCAGCGCGGCGCCAAGCCCCGCCGCGTCGGGGGGCAGGGCCGGATCGAGGTGGGGGTCGGGGCCATCGGCCGAGCCCCAGTCCGAGGTCGTGCGATCGACGAGGGCCTCCGCCGGCAGCTTCGGGATGGCGGTGCTGCCGGTGGAGAAGAAGCCCGCGAACTCGGACCAGGTGTCGCGCGGCTCCTGCCACCGCTCTGCCGCGCGCAGCGCCCGCGCGAGGGCCGCGACGTCCGGGTAGCGATCCTCGGGCCGGCGGGCCACCGCCTTCGGCACCACCGCGACGAGCGCTGGCTCAGGCCGAAGGCTTCCCTCCAGCGGCGGGTCGAAGGAGCCGGCGCGCTTCTTCGCGAGCAGCGCGGAGACGCTCTGCCCCGCGCCCCAGGGGTGGGCCCCGACGCAGAGGAAGTAGAGCAGGCCGCCGAGCGCATAGACGTCGTCCGAGGGCTGCGGGTGCAGCGCACCCTCGAAGCGTTCGGGCGCGGCGTAGACGGCCGCCATGCTCGCGCTGCCCTTCGGGTCCCAGGCGGGCTCGAGCAGGGCACCGAGGCCCAGGAGCACGGGGCGGCCGCCGGGCTCGACCAGGGCGGTGTCGGGGCGGAGCGCGCCGTGCACGCGGCCGGTCAGGTGCGCGGCGGAGAGCGCCGCGACAGCCCCCGAAAGCCAGCGGAGTCTGGTGTCCTGGTCCGGGTTCTCGCGCACGATCCACTCGGCCAGCGGCTCGACCGCCTGCGGTTCGTAGACGAGGCCGACCCGGCGGCTGTCCTGAGCCACGCCGACGACCCGCGCGAGGCCGCGGGCCTGGGGGTCTGCGCCCTGCTCGACTTCACGCCGCAGGGCCGCGATCACCGGCCGCGGGGACCGCTTGCGGCGCAGGACGAGCAGGCTGGCCGACTGGCCTCCGTCGCCCTCGGCGCGCAGCAGCCGCGCGGGGCCCAGGGGGCAGATGGCCTCCCCGAGGACCCAGGGGCCGAGCCGGTCGCGTGTGGGTGCCGCCATCCATCCTCCCGCCTGGACGATAGCAGCGCGATCCCAGCGCCTACTTGAGCAGAGACTCGGGCAGTCGGATGCGCTTGCCGACCCCCTCGCCCGCGACCACGACCCGGTTCCGGCCATGCTGCTTCGCGAGGTAGAGGCAGGAGTCCGCGCGGTTGATCAGGTCTTCTGCCTGGTCCTCCTCGCATCCCTCGGACACCCCGAAGGACGCGGTCTGGCGGTGCAGGGCGGCGCCGGTCTGGATGTCGGTCCGCTCGAGCCGGGCCCGCACGGCCTCGGCGATGCGCGCTGCATTCTGGACGTTGGTGCCGGACAGGATGATCGCCATCTCCTCCCCGCCGTAGCGGGCGCAGAAGTCGGTCTCGCTCATGACGACTGCCTGGAGGGCCTGGGCGCAGGCCTGGAGCACGCGATCTCCGCCGATGTGCCCGTAGCTGTCGTTCACCACCTTGAAGTGGTCCAGGTCGATCATGATCAGGCTGAAGGTGTAGGGCGAGAGCCGCGCCGTCCTCAGCTCCTGCTCCAGCCGCAGGTCGAAGGAGCCGCGGTTGAACAGGCCCGTGAGCGCGTCCCGCTCCATCTGAGCCTTGGTCTCGTCCAGCTGCTGGTGCAGGCCCCGAACCAGGTCGCTCAGGCTGCGGATCCGCGCCTCGCTGGCCTCGCGCTGGGTGGCGACCTGGGTCGCCGTGGCGTCCAGGATCCGCGTGAGGCGGGCGCTCACGGACCGCATCTGCACGTTGTCCGCCGCCTTGCGCAGGCGATCCAGGTGTTGATCGAGGCCGCCGTGGAAGGAGTTGTCGTCGCCCTTGAGCGCCTTGAGCGCCGTGCCCATGGACGCGATCACACTCGAGAGCTCCTGGTCCCGCTCGCGCACGCGATCGCGTCGCCGGTCGAACCAGATCTCGATCTCCTGGTCCAACTCAGCCACCGCCCGGCCCGCGCTGTGCGGGGTCATGCCGTGCTCCAGGTCGTAGACCGCTTCGTCGATCGTGCGTCGGAAGCGCCGGTCCTCCCGGTTCCCGGGGACTTCGACCTTGACCGCCTCCTTCCGAATGCTCGCCAGCGCCGTCGCCGCCACCTGCTCGATCGTCGCGTCACGGTAGCTCTCGAGGGTCGGGGTTTCGCCCGTCGTGCCCTCCAAAGCCGCGCCACCGGTAGACGTGTCCCCCCCGTCATCCCAGTTGCCTCTCAAGCCCGCCATGCCTTCTCCCTTGCATGCCATGTGTGCGGTCGCATGTCCGCAGAATGTGTCATCGGAGGTTCAGGCCATTCACTTGAGCTTTCCTTTTTCGCTGAATCGTCGGCGCGCCCTGCCGATGAATCAGGTGATGCGCACTCTTCTCTGGATCCTGTTGCTGATCGCCACGCCCGCCCGGGCGGCCACCGTCCTGTCGGACCAGGCGGTGCACGCGGCGCTGCTGGCAGCGAACCACGCGGCGGGCGTGCCCTTCGTGGTGGACTTCGAGGATCTCCAGCTCGGGGTGACGGTCGCTGAGCAGTACGCCGAGGTGGGCCTGCACCTCGCCTCGCCCGACGCCCTCGTGATCCTGCCCGAGGCCTTCGGCGCGGACGCCCGCGGCACCCAGCTGGCCGTGGTGGGCTTCGACCCGGAGGGAGAGGCCGAGCTGGTGCTCAGCTTCGACGAGCCGCAGCGGGTGCTGTCGGCCTGGTTCGTGGATGGGGACGGCGAGCTGCTGGTGGAGGGCTTCCTCGCCGGCCTGCTCGTGGACTCCGTCACCCTGAACGTGGACGGGGAGGGCATCGACGGGGGTGTCTTCCGCGCCCTCTGGTTCGGCTCCCAGGTGGACGAGGTCCACTTCCTGGCGCCTTCGGTCGAGGATGGCTTCGGCATCGACGACCTCGCGCCCTCGCTCCCGGGCAGCGTCGACAACGACGACGACGGCGTCTCCGAGAACGACGGGGACTGCGACGACGCCGATGCGGCGGTCGTGCCGGGCGCGCCGGACGACTGCGACGGGGTCGACACCGACTGCGACGGCGTGGTGGACGACCTCGACGACGCGGACGGCGACGGCGTCGCGGGCTGCAACGGCGATTGCGACGACACCGACCCCTCGGTCTTCCCCGGCGCAGAGGAGCTGTGCGACGGCCTCGACCAGGACTGCGACGGGGACGTGGACGAGGGCAGCGACGCGGACGGCGACGGGCTGGCCGAGTGCGACGGCGACTGCGACGACGAGGATCCCTCGGTCTTCCCGGGCGCGGACGAGCTCTGCAACGGCGTGGACGACGACTGCGACGGGCTGGTGGACGAGAGCCCCGACGCCGACGGCGACGGCTGGACGGTCTGCGACGGCGACTGCGATGACGACGACCCGGAC
>JAJDAI010000663.1 GCA_029261955.1 Deltaproteobacteria bacterium
GCAGCCAGAGCAGCCCGGTCCAGAGCACGTCCTCGGCGCGGGCCCCGAACAGCGTGCCCGTGACCAGGTGCAGACCCGGTGGGTGGCTGAGCACGTGGGCGTCGGCCGCGGCCAGGAACTCGGTGAAGGAGCCCGTCCACCCAGCGCGCTCCCCGGCCAGCTCCAGCCGCATCGCGTGCTCGATGTACTGCGCCCCGCCGTCCCCGTAGGGCTGCAAGGGCTGGACGTGGATGCGGACGAGCACCAGCAGGATGAGGGCGGCGGCCACGGCCAGGGCTGCCGCGAGGGTGCGCCGCGTCATGTCGACATCATCGCCTATCTGGGAAGTGGCTAACATCCGCCGCCTGGAGGAGTCCCATGCATCGGTCCCTGTACGCCCTGCTCGCCTTGCTCTTCGCCTGCCCGGCCGCTGACGACGACGACTCGTCGGACGACGACGACGCCGCGGACGACGACGACGCGATGGACGACGACGACGCGACCCCCGACGACGACGACGCCGCGGACGACGACGACGCCACCCCCGACAGCGCCTCCGTGCTCATCGACGCGAAGGCGGGCGGCGAGATCTCGCTCGGCGACGTGACCCTGGTCATCCCCGCCGGTGCGTTGGCGGTGGACACCACGCTCACCCTGACCGACACCACCGACGTCACCGGCCTGCCGGACTCGGGCTCGGTCTTCTCGGCGGCCTACGACTTCGGCCCGGACGATCTCCAGTTCCTCACCCCCGCCTCGCTGCGCCTGGTCCTGCCCGCCGCGCCCGAGGGGCTCGCCCCCGTGGTCTCCTGGGTGGACGGGACCTCCTGGAGCGACCTGCCCAGCGGCGTCGTGGACGGGGTGCTCCATGCCAACGTCGACCACTTCACGGTCTTCGCGGGGCGCTGGGTCAGCGGGGTCTGGGAGGACTGCTCCTTCAACCCCTGCGGCGGCGACCTCGTCGGCACCTGGGACCTGCTCGGCGCCTGCACGACCCTGGACGACTACAACGAGCCGGGCCCCGCCTGGTGTCCGGGCGTCACCGGCCACTTCGAGCAGGTCGCGACGGGCGAGGTGACCTACGACGTCGCCGGGACCTTCGAGGCCGAACAGACGACGCATGTCTACGGCGTGACGACCTGGCCGGGCTCCTGCCTCGCGGCGGCGGGCCTGACGGACTGCGCCGGCATCAACGAGGAGATCTACAGCGGCGAGGCGTCCTGCGTCGGTGACCCGGCCACGTCCTGTGTCTGCACGGTCGAGACGGTCCCCGCCTCGGATGTCACCAGCAGCGGCACCTGGACCACGACCGGTCCCGACTACTCCCTCGTCCTGGACGCGGGCCCGACCATCGAAGGCAGCTTCTGCATCGACGGGGACCGGCTCTCCGTGGACGTCCCGGTCGCCGACCAGGTCACCTTCGCAGACCGCCGGTGATCGACGTCGCGCTGGCGTCCTGCCACGTCCTGCCCGAACCGGATCCCGATCAGGCCCCCATCGAGGCGGCCATCGCGGCGACTGGCCTGTCGGTGGCGACCTGGGCCTGGGATGACCCGTCCGTCGACTGGAGCCGGGCCCGCTGCGTCGTGCTCCGGGCGACCTGGAACTACCCGTGGATGCTGGGGCAATTCACCGAGTGGCTGGACCGGGTGTCGAAGCAGGCGAAGCTGCTGAATCCGGCGGGGCTGGTGCGGTGGAACATGCACAAGCGCTACCTGCTGGACCTCGCGGATGCCGGCGTGCCGACCACGCCCACGGCGGTGCTGCCCCGCGGGGCGGGCACCTCGCTGGAGTCGCTGCTGGCGGCTCGCGGCTGGTCCGACGTCGTCGTGAAGCCGGCCGTGTCCGCGGGCTCCTTCCGCACCCTGCGTGTGCGCCCGGGCGAGCTGGAGGCGGGGGAGGCGCACCTGCTGGCCCTGCTCGAGGAGCGCGACGTGCTCGTCCAGCCCTACCTGAAGTCGGTGGAGGGCCACGGCGAGCGCGCGCTCGTCTGGATCGACGGGCAGGTGACCCACGCGATCCGCAAGACCGTGCGCTGGCAGGGCGAGGACGAGTCGGTCTCAGACGGGGCGATGCCCATCTCCGAGGCCGAGCACGCCCTCGCGGACCTCGCGATCGCCGCTGCCCGCGAGCACGGGGAGCCGCTCTATGCGCGCATCGACATGGCGCCCGGAGACGACGGGGCGCCCATCCTCATGGAGCTGGAGCTGATCGAGCCCTCGCTCTTCTTCCCCCAGGGACCTGCGGGCCTGGCGCGCTACGCCGCGGCGCTCACGCGGGTCGTTCAGCTCTAGGCCTGGAGGGCCCCGCCCACGCGTAGCCGGCCACGACCGAGGCGCTGAGCAGCGCGATGCCGCCGGCCTGGTGCATCACCCCGAGCCCGACGGGCACGCCGCCCACGACCGTCGCCACGCCGAGCAGGGACTGGACGCAGACCAGGCCGACGACCGCGGTCCAGGCCGCTTGCCGCAGGCCGGTCTGCCCCCGGTGGGACCAGGCCCACCAGCTCACCGCGGCCAGCACGACGTAGGCGAGCACGCGGTGCGTGAAGTGGATCGCGACCTCGGAGTAGAGGAAGGGCTCCGCGCCCAGGCCCTCGGGCACCCAGCGCCCGTCCATCAGCGGGAAGGTCGTGAACAGGGTGCCGGCCTTGCTTCCGGCCATGAACGCGCCCCACACCACCTGAAGCGCGATGAGCCCGATGATCGCCCAGGTCGGCCCGTGGAAGCGCAGGCGGCTCCCGAAGCGGATCTCCAGGCCCATCCAGAGCACGTAGTTGGCGACGGCGGCGGCCAGCATCAGGTGCGAGGCGAGGCGGAAGTGACTGACCTGGGGCACGTCGACCAGCCCGCTCTTGACCATGTACCAGCCGAGCAGCCCCTGGGCCCCGCCGAGCACGAAGGCCGCGAAGGTCTTGCCGATCCAGACCCCGCGCAGGCTCCTGCGGGCCACGAACCACACCCAGGGCACGAAGAAGATCAGCCCGAGCGTGCGCCCCCACAGCCGGTGCAGGTACTCCCAGAAGAAGATCTTCTTGAAGTCGGCCAGCTCCATCCAGGCGTTGACCTGCTGGTACTGCGGGAACTGCTGGTACTTGTCGAAGGCGGCGAGCCACTCGGCCTCGCCCATCGGCGGCAGGGCGCCCATGAGCGGCTTCCACTCGACCATGCTCAGGCCCGACGCCGTCAGGCGCGTCGTCCCGCCGATCACCACCATCAGGTAGATCGAGGCGAAGAGCAGAACCAGCCAGATCAGCACGGAGCGCGGGGGTCTCATGGCGAGCCGAGGGTGCCTTCTCGTCACGATTTTTCAAGTCGAACCCCGCATGCCCGCGATTCTGAAACGCTTTGACACCCCTTCTGACTCGGCTCTACGCTCCGCGTGCCGGCCGAGTGGCCGTTCACCCCCAGCGGAGTCTTCATGACCAGGATCGCCCTGATCGCCGCCCTGTTTCTCGTCGGTGCCTGCACCGTCGATCCGGCGGACGACGGCCCGGTGGAGAACTTCGTCGACATCCCCGATCCCGAGACGGACGGCCTGAGCGTCGACTTCGAGATGCCGGAGTGGACCGTGCCCGCGGGCACCGAGAAGCTCATGTGCTGGGTGCCCGACTGGAGCCCCGATTCGGACCTGCTGGTCCGCGGCTTCAACTTCCTGCAGGGCGACGGTGGCCACCACCTGACCATGCTGCGCACCGTCTCCACCGTGCCGGCGGGCGAGATGTGGGACTGCACCAGCCTGGAGTCCATGACCGGCCTGGAGCCGCTCGTGATCACCGGCGACGACGACATCACCGGCATGCCCGAGGGCTTCGCCTTCCGCATGGACCAGGGCGCCCAGCTCGTCGTGCAGAGCCACTACGTCAACTACACCGACACCGACTGGTTGGTCCGCGACTGGGGCCGCCTGCTGCTCACGGATCCTGCGAGCAACCCGACCGAGGTCGGTTACCTGGTGCTCAACCACGGCACCTTCGAGCTGCCGCAGGGCGAGGTCAGCGAGGTGGACGTGGGCTGCACGCTGCCCGGCACCGAGGACTTCAACTTCCTGATGTGGTTCGGCCACATGCACGACCTCGGCACCGACATCACCATCTCGGCCAACGACGAGACCATCTACGACACCGAGTGGTCCATCGACTTCCGCGACCTGCCACCCATCACGCAGTACCCCGAAGCGGACCCCCTGACGATGGCCGCGGGCGACCGCGTGGTCGTGGACTGCACCTTCAACAACGTCACCGACCACGCCGTGGGCTTCCCCGAGGAGATGTGCGTCGGCGTGTCCATCTTCTGGCCCGTCACCGACGAGAACGTCATCATCTGTGGCGAGGATGACTGACCGGCTCGCCCTGATCCTGCTGCTCTTCCTGGTCGCCTGCCCCGCGCAGGACCCGCCCGAGGAGGAGGAGCCGACCCCCGAGCCGACGCCCCCCTGCGACGAGGGGCTGCCGGCGCCGTCGGCCGAGTGCTTGCCCGAGTGCGGCAACGAGCTTCAGGTCGGCCAGCCCTGCACCGACGGCGGCGGGGAGTGCTACACGGGTGTCTTCGAGGACATCGCGTGGCTCTGCACGGTCGATGCCTACGAGACGGACCTCTGGTTTTGCACCATGCCCTGCCAGACGGACGCGGACTGCGGGTCCGACGCCATCTGCACCGGGGACCCTGACAACGACACATCCGGTCGCGGATGTTTTCCCATCGGCTGCGCGGACGGCGACGACGACGACTCCGCAGACGACGACGATTCGGGACGATGAACAGACTGCTGCTCCTGCTGACCCTCCCCCTCTTCGGTTGCCCGGCGACGGAGACCCTCGACCCCAGCCTGGAGGCGATCCAGGAGGAGGTCTTCGCGCTGTCCTGCTCCTTCAGCACCTGCCACGGCGGCAACGCCCCGCAGAGCGGCCTGGACCTGCAGAACATGCAGGCGTCCTTCGACACGCTGGTCGACGTGGACGGCGTGGACGCTTCGCTGATGCGCGTGGTGCCCGGGGATGCCGAGGCGAGCCTGCTCTACCAGTCGCTGCTCGACGACGTGGAGGGCGTGGGGATCATGCCGCGCGACGGCGAGCTCGAGTCCTACAAGATCGAAGCGATCCGCCAGTGGATCGACGACGGGGCCGAGTTCTGACCGAGCGGTCTGGAACGGATCCTGCGAACGGAGTGAGCATGCGATATGCCCTCGTCCTGACCTTGCTCCTGGCCGCCTGCGCCCCCACCCGCTCGACGCCTCCCGACGGCTCGAACCCGCCGTCCGGCTCGGACCTGCCCGCCTTGGCCTCGGGCTGGTACTTCGGGGAGTGCGGGGGGGACTGCCAGGGTCGGCTCGAGCTGGATCCCGACGGCAGCTTCGTCTTCGAGACCTTCGGCTGGCAGAACGAGGTCTACCTCTCCGTCGCCGGCACGCTCACGGACGACACGCTGGCGGACATCGAGGAGGGCTACGACGAGCTCGATCGCTCGGGGCTCGAGTCGGTCTACGGCTGCCCCGACTGCGACGATGGCGGCGGCGAGTACGTCGAGTTTGCGTCCGGGGTCGACCCGCTGCGCGTCGATTGGGAGTTCGGGAACAGCCCCGAGGAGCTCAAGGGCCTCACGTCCTGGCTGGACCAGGTGGAGCAGGCCGCGCGCCAGTGCAACGGCAGCAGCGGCCTCATCACCATCGACCTCTGCGACGGCGGTGACATCGACGGTGATGGCGGCGACGACGGCAACGACACCGATCCGGAGCCCCCGCCGCCCGGTCGTTGAGCCCGGCTCGCACATCGCGGGTCGCGCCGGCATCCTGACGGGGTGCTCGAGGGCTACCTTCAGTGGGTTCTGCTGGCCGGGATCCTGCTCGTCGTCTTCCGCAAGCTCAGCGAGGGCGGGCATGGCGGTCGCGAATTTCGGCTCGGCGTCGCGGCGGACCCCGCCCTGCGGCAGCTCCAGGTGCGGCTCGACGCCCTGCTCAGCCGGCTCCAGCGGGAGTCGGGCTTCGAGGAGCAGCCCCACTCGAAAGCCGAGCTGGCCATCGCGGTCGGGGTGCTCGATGGCCTGACGGCGCGGCTGCACTTCCTGAGCCGGCC
>JAJDAI010000664.1 GCA_029261955.1 Deltaproteobacteria bacterium
GGCAACGTGTCGGAGTGGACGCTGGACTGCTGGTCCCAGAACCACTTCACGCGCAAGACCTGGGAGCCCACCGTCACCGAGACCTGCTCGACGCGGGTCGTCCGCGGCGGCTCCTGGCGCGACCCGGACCTCGTGATGACGGCGACGCGTCGCACCGAAGCGGACGCGAGCAGCCGATCCGACAAGGTCGGCTTCCGCTGCGTGAAGGGTCCGCCGATCCCAGGCGAGGGCGCCGAGTAGACCGTCGATCGGTGGCTACCGTGAGTGGCTGCGCTCACGCCAGAGCTTGAGCATCTCCCAGACCGTCTTGATGATGACGTCGGGCTTGCCGCCCTTCGCCACCCCGCCCTGCCTCGGCCGGTAGACGCTCGGGACCTCGACCACCCGCTTCCCCAGGTCCCGTGAGCGCACGAGGATCTCCTCCAGGAAGAAGACACCGCGGCTCTGCGGCTCGATCTCGTCGAAGATGTCGCGACGCCACAGGTGCACCCAGTTCACGTCCTGGAACTGGTGGTCGAAGAGCGTGTTGCAGAGCGTCAGGAAGACGAAGCTGCTCGCCAGCCGGTAGGTCGTGTAGTCGTCCCGGCTGAGGCGGTGCCCGATCACGATGTCGGCGCCGGACTCCGCGGCCTCCACGAAGGTCGGGATCTCGCCGTGGTCGAACTGGCCATCGGCGGGCACGTAGATCACGTAGGTGCCGTGAGCGTGCTGCACGCCCGTCCAGATCGCCTGACCGGAGCCCTGGTTGTTGCGGTGCTTCACCAGCCTCACGGCCGGCTCGGGGTAGGCCAGCGTGATCTCGGCCGAGCGGTCGTGGCTGCCGTCGTCGACGACGATGACCTCCCAGCTGAAGGGCGCCTCCTTCAGCACCCCGACCAGCTCGTCGAGGGTGGCCTCCAGCGTCGCTTCCTCGTTGAAGCAGGGCACGACGACCGTGACCTCAGGGTCACTCACGGGGCTTGCTCAGCACGCAGGGGCCCAGGACGAGGCGGTCGAGGCCGGTGGTCGCCCAGCAGCGGATCGCGTCGTCCGGGGTGAGCACCATGGGCTCTCCGCGCACGTTGAAGGAGGTGTTCAGGACCACGGGCACGCCCGTGATGTCGCCGAAGGCCTTGATCAGGGCGTGGTACTTCGGGGCTCCCTTGGAGCTCACGGTCTGGAGCCGGGCCGACCCATCGACGTGAGTCACGGCGCCCAGGGACTCACGCTTGTGCGGATGGACCGGATGCACCTTCTGCATCCAGGGCACCGACGAGCCGGGCGGCATCTCGAAGAAGTCCCGTGCGGCCTCCTCGATGATCGACGGCGCGAAGGGCCGGAAGCCCTCGCGGAACTTCACGCGGGCGTTGAGCACGTCCTTGTTCTCGGGCCGGCGGGGGTCGGCCAGGATCGAGCGGCCTCCCAAGGCGCGCGCGCCGAGCTCCGCGCCGCCCTGGAACCAGCCGACCAGCTGGCCGTTCGCCAGGGCCTGCGCGGTGTCTGCGGCGACGTCCTCGGGCTCGGTCCAGCTCCAGCCGCCCTTCCTCAAGGCGGCCCGACAGGCCTCGGCGTCGAACGAGGGGCCCAGGCGATCAGTCGTCCACTCGTGCCGGTTCGTCCCGCCCGCGATGACGTGCCAGGACCACAGGGCGGCGCCGACCGCCGTGCCGCCGTCCCCGGCCGAGGGGTGGATCCAGACCTGCTCGAAGGGGCCTTCGCGCTCCAGCAGCCCGTTGGCCACCGAGTTCATGGCCACGCCGCCGGCGAGCACGACGTTCGGCAGGTTCGAGAGGCGGGCGAGGCGCTTCGCGAGGCCGAGGATCGCCTCCTCGGTGACCGTCTGGACCGCGTGAGCGAAGTGGAAGTGGTCCTCGGTGGTCTCGCCGTCCGCAGACCGCGATGGACCGAACTCGTCCAGGAAGCGCGCCGACACCCGGGAGGGGGTGTCGAGGAAGTGCTCGAAGTAGCGCAGGTCCATCTCGAAGGGGTGCTCGGCGTCGCCCCCGGGCGAGGTGCCCAGGATTCGGCGGAAACGCTCGACATGGCGGTCGTCGCCGTAGGGCGCGAGGCCCATCACCTTGCCTTCGCCGTTGTTGGGGCGGAAGCCGAGCCAGGACGTCATCGCCGCGTAGAAGGAGCCGAGGCTCTGCGGCACGCGGATGGTCTCGTACTCCTCGTAGGCCCAGGACTCGCCGGCCGCGCGCCAGGCGCCGAGGGTCGTGCTCACGCGCTCGCCGAAGCCGTCGATCGTGAGCACCGCCGCCTCGGCGAAGGGCGAGGGGAAGAAGGCCACCGCGGCGTGAGTCCGGTGGTGCGTGATGTAGTGGATGGTCAGCGGCTTGCTGCGCCCATCCAGGTGCACCTGCATCGTCGTGTGAGGGCTGCTCAGGTCGCCCTGGGGCGGCCGGAAGGCGCCGAGCAGCCACGCGGGCGCCATGTGGAAGTAGTCGCCGTGGTGTCGGTAGGTGCTGCTCCGGCCGGGGTGGGCGAAGTCGAGGTGCAGCGCCGGGTTCCAGAAGAAGGCGATGGAGTCGACCTCGTCGAGCGAGGTGCCCCCCGCCTTCAGGCAGTGGGCGATCGCCTTGCTCGGCCAGCCGCGGTCGTGCTTGATCCGGCTGAAGCGTTCTTCCAGAACGGCCGAGATCGTGTGCCCGTCCCGCACGAGGCAGGCCGACGTGTCGATGCCGAAGCTGATGCCGAGGATGTCCACCGAGGGCGCAGGATAGCCGGTCCGAGGCTGATCCCCACCCATCGCGCCCTCGATCGAACGCCCCCGCTGGTATACCGCGGGCCTAGGAGCCCGCCTTGACCCGAATGCACATCCCCGCCTCCGGCCGACCGCACGATGAGCTGCTCGAGGAGATGGCTGCCTACCAGCAGGGCGACATCGACTGGAAGGGCGGCAAGACCTGGAGCCTGCTCTACCCCGTGAGCGACGAGCACGAGCACCTGCTTGAGCGCTCCCAGGCCCTGTTCATGAACAGCAACGGCCTGAACCCGATGGCCTTCAAGAGCCTCAAGCGGCTCGAGAGCGAGGTGGTTCAGATGACCGCCTCGATGCTGAACGGGCCGAGCGACGCGGTGGGCACGATGACTTCGGGCGGCACCGAGTCGATCCTCCTGGCCGTGAAGTCGGCCCGGGACCGCGCTCGCCGGCTGAAGCCCTGGATCCGCAACCCCGAGATGGTCGTGCCGCGCACCATCCACGTCGCCTTCGACAAGGCCGCGCACTACTTCGACGTGAAGCCGCGCTACGTCACGACCAACGACGACGGCCGCGTGGACGTGCCCTCCCTCAAGAAGGCGATCGGCCGGAACACGGTGCTCATCGCCGCCTCCGCGCCGCAGTACCCGCACGGGGTCGTGGACCCGATCCCCGAGATCGGCGCCATCGCCAAGAAGAAGAAGATCCCCTTCCACGGCGACGCCTGCTTCGGCGGCTTCATGCTCCCCTGGCTCGAGAAGCTGGGTGTGCAGATCCCCGACTGGGACTTCCGCGTGCCGGGCGTCACGTCCATCTCCGCCGATGTGCACAAGTACGGCTACGCGGCCAAGGGCGCCTCGATCCTCGTCTACCGCTCCATCGGCTACCTCAAGTTCCAGTTCTTCATCAGCACCGACTGGCCCGGCGGCATCTACGCCTCGCCGACCATCGCCGGCACGCGCCCCGGGGGACCCATCGCCGCGGCCTGGGCGGCCATGCAGGCCATGGGCGAGGAGGGCTACCTGGCCCTGGCGAGCAAGGCCCTCGACGTCACGCGTGAGCTGCGCGCGGGGGTGGAAGCCATCGACGGACTCACGTCCGTTGCGGAGCTCCAGTCCACCGTCGTGACCTGGCGCAGTGACGATGCCGAGGTCGACGTCTACGCCGTCGCCGACCAGCTCGCCGAGCGCGGCTGGGCCGTCGATCGCCAGCAGCACCCCGCTTGCGTGCACTGCTCGGTCAACGCCTTCAACGCGGCCTCCGTGAAGCCCTACCTGACGGACCTCGCCGCCGCGGTCGAGCACGTGCGCGCGCACCCCGAGCTCAAGACCCAGGGGGAGGCGGCCATGTACGGGATGATGGCCAAGGTCCCGATCAGCGGCCTCGTCCAGCACAGCGTGCGCGAGGTCATGGCCGGGATGTACGCCCCCGATGGCCAGGCGCCGGACCTGGCGAAGGTCGGCGAAGGCGAAGACGACGGGCCGATGCTCCAGTTCCTCGCGAAGTACGGCGACCAGGCCATGGCCCTGCTCGACAAGCTCGACGGCTTGCGAGGCGGGAAGAGCGGCCGGCGATGAGCAGGCGCCTGCGAATCGGCTTCGGGCGCATCGCCCAGGAGACCAACAGCTACTCGCAGGTCCCCACGGTCCGGGCGGACTTCGAGCGCTTCCACTGGGTGAGCGGCGCCGAGCTGATGGCCCGCTGCGAGCCCGGCGGCGTCGAGGCCCCGAAGTTCAAGGCCGACGCGGAGCTCAGCGGCTTCGTGCGCGGGGCCCGCGAGGTCGGGGGCGGGCGCATCGAGCTCGTGCCCCTCGTGAGCGCGTGGGCCATCCCCGGTGGGCCGCTCACGGCGCGCTGCCTGCAGGACCTCATCGACGCGCTGGTGGCTTCCCTGGTCGAGGCGGGGCCGCTGGACGGGCTGATGCTGTCGATGCACGGGGCCATGGGCGCGGAGGGGACTCACGATCCCGAGGCCGACGTCGTCGAGGCGGTGCGTGAGGTCATCGGGCCTGAGGTTCCCCTCGCGGTGACGCTCGACCTGCACGCTCAAGTCGGCAAGCGCTTCGTCGAAGCCACGACCATCGTCGCGGGCTACCGCACGAACCCGCACCGGGACCACGCCGAGGTGGGTCGCCGAGCGGGTGGGCTCCTGGTCGAGACGCTGCTTCGAAGGATCCGCCCCACGGTGGCCTGGAGAACATTGCCCCTGGTCCTGGGCGGCGGTGTGTCCATCGACTTCCTGAACCCCATGCGGCCGATCTACCGCTGGATGAGGCAGATGGAGAAGGATCCGCGGGTCCTCTACCTGAGCCTCTTCAACGCCCACATGTGGAACGACTCGCCGGACCTGGGTTGGGCGAGCCACGTCATCACCGATGACGAGCCCGAGCTGGCGGAGCGCCTGGCCGAGGAGCTGGCCGAGAAGCTCTGGTCGGTGCGCCACCTCCAGCCCCCGAGCTTCCCCGATCCCGCGGAGGCGATCGCCAAGGTGCGGCGGGCCTGGTTCCGGCGGCGGATCGGCACGATCTGCATGAGCGACGCCTCGGACATCGTCGGAGCGGGCGCCCCCGGTGAGAACACCCGGCTGCTGCGGGTGCTGCTGGAGGAGGCCACCGACCTGCTCACCTACGCCCCCATTCGTGACGACGCCGCCACCGCGGCGCTGTGGCATGTGGCGATCGGTGACGAGGTCGAGGTCACGGTCGGCGGCCGCC
>JAJDAI010000665.1 GCA_029261955.1 Deltaproteobacteria bacterium
CGCCGGGCCGGACGACACCGACGACGACGGCGACGGCTGGACCGAGAACGACGGCGACTGCGACGACGCGGACCCGGACATCCACCCCGGCGCGCCCGAGGACGGCGGCAACGGCAGCGGCGACGGCAACGGGATCGACGACGACTGCGACGGGCTCATCGACGAGGGCACGACGGCCTACGACGACGACGGGGACGGCTACACCGACCTCGAGGGCGACTGCGATGACTTCAACCCGCTGGTCTCGCCCGGCAACGTCGAAGACCCCAGCAACGGGATCGACGACGACTGCGACGGCGACATCGACGAGACGGTGGTCTGCGACTGCCCCTCGACCTCCAGCGCGCAGATCGCCTTCGACGTCTGCGAAGGCCTGCTGACGGCGAACCAGAGCGGCCCCTCGGTGGGCGTGCTCAGCTCCTACGGCCCCTACTCGCCGCAGGGCAGCGGCTGCCGGATGATCTACTTGAGCTCGGGTGTGCCCGGCGGGCCCTTCGAGCCCGGCACCGACTTCGGCAGCACCGGCGCGAGCGGCGACACGTCCACGCTGAACCTGACGATGCAGGTGCCCATCTGGTCCAGCTCGTTCAGCTTCAACCTGAACTTCATGACGTCGGAGTACCCCGAGTGGCTCAACCAGGGCTTCAACGACTTCTTCTGGGCGAACCTCTCGTCCGGCGCCTGGAACGGCAACGTCTCGTTCGACGGCAACAACGAGCCGATCAACGTGGACAACAACTTCTTCAACGTGACCAGCAGCTCCGCGCTGTCGGGCACGGGCATGGAAGGTGGCGTCGGGGGCGGGACGGGCTGGCTGACGACGACGGCGCCGGTCATCGCGGGGGAGACGATCACCCTCGAGCTGACGATCGGCGACGTGGGGGACGGGATCTACGACTCGATCATCCTGCTGGACAACTTCCAGTGGGGCATCGACGTGATCACCGATCCCAACACGCAGCAGTGATCGAAGCGGCGCCCGAGGGCGTGCCTGCGCCGCTGGCGCTGAACCAGTACTTCGGCTGCCTCGATGACTTCGCTGCGGGCAAGCCCTGCCGCGACGACTACGTGGGCGGGATGCTCGCCGGGCGCGACTTCGGCTCCCGCGAGAACTCCGAGTGGGGCACGGGCCGCGACGCGCTCTGGCGCCTGATCCCGCCCGTCACGCTCGAGGAGGTCAAGGACGTTGACCTCGACCCCGCCGGCCTGATCGCGCTCGGCCTGGCCGTCGTGCTCTGGGGCCGACACACGCTGAGCTACACCGACGGCCGCGTCACCGGGCGTCGCATGCCCGAGCCGCTGCCCACCATCGAGCGCATGGCCCGCTTCATCGCCGAGCGGCTGGACGCGGCGGGCCGCAAGAGCAGCCGCGGCGGCATCGGGCGCCTCGATTCGCTGCGCCAGGATCTCCAGGAGTTCCGGGGCTCGCTGGAGGCCGACGCCCGGGCCCGCGAGAAGGCCTCGGACGGCGTGCACGACGGCCTGGCCAGCGCGCGCCGCACCGACGACGGCATCCGCGGCTTCCTCGACTGGCTCCCAAACAAGCTGAGGCGCGCCACCTCGCCCGGCATGGAGGCGATCAAGTCGGTCACCACGCCCGGCATCCGCATGCTCACCGGCGAGGTGGCGGTCCAGTTCGAGTGGGCGACGGATCCTCAGGTGCCGGAGCCGCTGGGTCTCTACGAGTACGTGCAGGCCCTGGACGAGTGGGCCGCGGACAAGGCGCTGAAGCAGGTCTTCCTCTACGGGCTGCTCCAGTCGGCTGGCTTCAACGACGCCATGCGCGGGCAGTTCCGGGCGGGACGCAACGGGCTCTGGAGCCTGGTCCCGCCCATCACCGCCACCCAGGTCGCCGAGGCCGACCTCAGCGTGGACTCCGCTCGCTCCCTGGCCCTGGCCCTGGTGCTCAGGTCCCGCCACGCCCTGCATCACTACCTGCCCGAGCAGAGCACCGGCCTGCCGACGCCCGACGTGCTCTCGCAGTGCGGCGAGGTGCTGAGTGCGCTGAAGCTCATCCTCGAGTCCGACCGCAGCAAGGGGCCCGACCCGATCCGCAGCCTGCTGCCGGAGCTGGCCGACGACCTGGCCCAGCGGGGCGTCTCGGCGGGTGGGGTCATCGACCAGAAGCGGGACGCCATCCGCGAAGGCCGGCGTCAGGACGCCGAAGCGCGCCGGAAGGCGGAGCAGGAGGTCGACCTCGTCGGCGGGGCCGGCAGGGGCTCCAACCGCGTGGCCTTCTCGCTGTACTCCGGCGGACCGCTGTGGCGCCTGGCCGTCGGGACGGTCGTGGTCGCCGCGCTCGCTTCGGCCGTCGCGATGGTGCCCAACGGCCTGAGCAGGCTGCCCGACGGCACCAGCTACAAGGCGCTGCCCGCCGTCGCGATCATCCGGCACGAGGACGAGATCCGTGTCCGCATCCCCAAGCAGTGGCTCCAGCAGCCGCAGCCGAACCGCGAGAAGGCGCTCCGTGAGCTCCACCGCCGCTTCACCAAGGAGATGAACGGCAACCCCCTGCCGGTCGTGCTCCAGAGCCTGACGGACGAGCCCTACGGCGGCATCGCCGGCGAGCGCGTCTGGTGGGACCCGCGCGTCGAGGAGATCCTGCGGAACTACCGCGGGGAGCCCCGGCCGACCGAGGCCGAGCCCGAGGCCGCGACGCCTCCGGGCTGAGCCCGCTCAGGGCATGAAGCGCCCGAGCGAGAAGAGCGCGTGCGCCGCCGGCCAGTTCAGGTCGTTCTCGCCCTCGCCGGCGATGATCACGCCGCCGCCACCCTCGATGCTGATGCGGAAGCCGTCGGGGAACTCGATGTCGAGGCCGCCGTAGAAGATCGGGCCCGCGTAGACGGCGATCTCGTTGTTCTCCGAGGGGTTCACCGCGCTGGTGGGCACCGTGCCGAAGAGCAGGTCGACCGAGCCACCCAGGAAGGGCTGGAGGATCCCGGTGAGGAAGCGGTAGCGGAAGCCGGCGCCGAACTCGGGCAGCACGGTGCCGCCGTCGTTGAAGTCGGCGATCGTCGCGCCGAAGCGCAGGTCGAGGTTCAGGCCCTTGTAGAGCCGGATGTCGACGTTCACGAGGCCGCCGATGTAGTCGTTCTTGCGGGCGAAGCCGCCGTCGGGGTTGCGGCCCGGGCACGTGCCGTCGTCGCCGGCTTCCTCCTCCGTGCAGCGCCACAGCGTCATGTACTTGAAGCCGAAGGTCGCCGAGCTGCGGTAGTCGGGCTCGCGCAGCAGGGCCTCCTTGCGCTTCTCCTCGGGCGTCAGCTCGGGGCCGGCAGCCGAGGTCGCGGCCGGGTCGTCTTCCACCGCTTCGGTGCTGGTCCGGATCTCACCGGACTCCAGCTTCTCCAGCCGCTTCCACAGCTGGAACTCGGGCGAGAAGGCGAAGACCGCGGTGGCCTTCCCCTCCGCCGGGTCGATGGTGACGAGGAAGATGTCGTCCAGGCGCTGCTCCTGGGCGCGCCGCGTCAGGTCGGCGGCGGCCAGGTTCTTCAGCACCCCGTCGGGGCCTTCGAGCAGCATCTGCTCGGCCCCGGTGGCGGAGAAGAAGGTCAGCGTGCCGCCCTCGTCCAGCTTGCGGACCCAGGTGGACCAGCGACCGCGGTCGTCGACGGCCTGGATCACGTGCAGCCCGGGGTTCACCTGGACCTCGAAGGCCTTGGTCAGGTCGAGCTGGGTGCCGTCGAGTCGGACCTCGACGTAGTTGGTGCCTCGCATGTCGCCGAACACGCGGCCCTTGGGGCGCGCGACGATGTCCTGGACGGCCGACAGGAAGGTCGACTGCGGCTCGGGCGGGTAGCTGCTGTCCCACTCCTTCTCGGGCGCGACGGCGGCGGCCTGGCGGAACCACTCCTTCGAGAGCTTCTGCTGCCCGGCGTAGAACGCCGCGATGCCGCCGTAGAAGTAGGTCTCCCAGAAGGTCTCGCGGTTGAGGAAGCCGATGAGGCAGGGGATGCGGTTGTCGGCGTCCTGGAAGGCTTCGAGCGCGGCGCTGGTGTCCAGCTCCTCGAGCTTCTTGCGGCCCAGCTGGTTGAGCAGGGCGATCTCGATCTGTCCCTCGACCACCTCGACCAGCTCGGACGGAGGCGCGGCGCAGGGGATGGACACCGCGCTGCCGCCGAGGCGGAAGCGGGCGGCGCCGAGCCAGTCCGAGATGCGCAGGACGCGCGAGGGGAAGGGCTGGTCCGCCGCGACGCGGTCCTCCAGCGCGGAGCGGGCGATGGCGTCTTTGCCCACCGCGGAGCTGGGGCCCCACAGCAGGACCGCGCGGTCGGTCTCGGCCCGCG
>JAJDAI010000666.1 GCA_029261955.1 Deltaproteobacteria bacterium
CCGCTCGCCGATGCGCACCGCGGAGCGCTGCCAGTTCAGGGGCTCGCGCATCACCATCTCGCTGAGGTGCACGGTGCCGCCCAGGGTCAGCCGGTCCGGCGCCGTGCCCCGGAAGGTCAGCTCGTAGCGGCCCGTCGCGGCGGGCAGGAAGCTCGGGTAGCGGATGGTGCAGTCCACGCAGTCCAGGTGCAGATCGTACTCGCGGGGTTTGTAGCCGCTCCGGTCGAGGCGGATCGTGCTGCCCGCCGCGTCCTCGATCCGCCCCCCCGCCATGCTCCCCTGGAAGGAGTCGAGCGTCACACGCCGGTCGCGCAGCGACACCTCCGCCAGGGCCACCTCCAGCGGGTGCGGGAACCAGACGGTGCGCAGCAGCGCCCCCTTCATGACGAGGCCGCCTTCGATGTCCACGGCCTTGGGCGACATGCCCGAGATGTCGAGGTGCAGGTTCATGGAGTCCGCCTCGGAGCGGTCGAAGGCGTCCACGACCAGGTCCGCGAAGCTGATGTCCATCGGCCCGTCGATGCTGATGTCCATGGGCCCGTCGGGGCGCAGCCAGCCCTCGACCCGCAGGTCGGTCCGCTGGTCCGGGGAGACGAGGTTCACCTGGTCGAAGCGGAAGGCGCCGCCGCTGAACGACAGGTGGAGCCCCTCCCCCTTCGGCGCCTCGATGCGGTGCGTGCCGCGCTCCAACCAGAGCTCGTCCAGGTCGAGGCTCAGCTCATGCCAGCTGTCGCGCAGCGTGCCGTGCCCCTTGAGCAGCCCCGCGACCCGCGCCCGCACCGGGTCGCTGCGGCCGAGGAAGCGGCGGGGCATGAAGGGGTCCAGGTCGAAGGGCCGCAGGTCCACGCCGAAGCGGTAGGGCCAGAGCCCGCTGAGCTCGGCCTCCGCGAGCAGGTCCACGCGCCGAGACAGCAGGTCGCCCTCCGCCCGCAGCTGCCCGTTGGCGATGCCGATGCGCACGTCCCCATCGCCCAGCGCTTTGCCGCGCCAGGCCAGCTGGTGGAGGGACACCCGGCCCCGCAGGCTGAGGTCCTTGAGCGTGCCGCCCAGCACCGCCGACCCCGACACCCGCCCCGTGATCGTCTCCTCCTCCGAGCCGTCGCCCCGCAGCGGCCGCATCGACGTCAGCTGCATGCCGGGCAGCCGGAACTCCACGTCGAGCCGGTCCTTGCCGACGGTGCCGCGCGCGAAGAGCACCTCGTCTGCCGACTTGCGGGCGAAGGCCTCCTCGATCACCAGGTTCCCGTCGACGATCTCGGCCACCAGGTCCAGCGACTCGAAGTCCTCCCAGAGGTAGCGCAGCTTCGTGCCGTGCAGCTCGCCGCGCCCCTGCAGGCTGGACGGGCGCCCGGTGAGCAGCGCGCGCCCCCAAGCGGTGCCGGTCGCGTCGACCTTGTCGCCGAAGAAGATCGGCAGCAGGTCCTCGGCCCGCCCATGCCCCTCGGGCACGACCGCTTCGACGGCCAGCTCCACCGACTCCCGCGTGCCCCCACGCTTCGTGTTCGCGAAGAGCACGCGCACCTCGGCGTCGAAGTCGGTCTCCCCCCGCGAGCCGCGCATCCCCAGGAACTCGAGGTCCCCGCGGGCGCGCCAGTAGACGTCCGCGTCCACCCGCCCGAAGGGCCAGTCGCGCAACACGAAGTCGTCCAGCTCGAGGGAGCCCTTGATCTGCAGGTCGTTGCTCGGGCCCGCGATGGACACCCCCTCCACGAGCCCGTGTCCCTGGAGCGGCTGGAGCGCCACCTCGTTGGCGAGATCGTCGAGGTTCAGCTGGCCCGAGGAGATCTGGATGTCGAGGCCCAGAGGCTTCGTGAAGATGAACTCGGTGCTGGCTTCGAGTCGCGACTCGGGGCCCGTGATCACCGAGGGCGCGAGCAGCAGGGACTTCTTGTTGAGGCTGAGGCCCGTCTCCACGTGCACGAAGGGCACGTGAAGCATGCGCGCCGGCATGGACGGGCTGTTCCAGGGCCCCGCGGTCACCACGAGGTCGTGCACGTCGATGCTGGCGTGGCCGCTGCCGCGGATGCCCCCCTTGAGGGTGCCCTCGACCCAGGCCTCGCCGTCGGCGTCGAAGGCGCAGAAGGAGCCCGGGATGGTGACCGCCGCCAGGATCCGCTCGAGGGAGACGCCCCGCAGATCGACGTCGAGTCGGTAGGGCAGATCACCGCCCAGATCCAGGGCCCCGGTCACGTGCAGCGTGCCGCCGCCGTACTGGATGACGCTGCCCGGTTCGAGCAGCACGGAGTTCCCCGCGAATCGACCGAGCAGCGTGAAGGTCCCCGCGTGGAAGGTCTGCCACTTCTGCTTGCGCTGCGCCCAGGCCTGCACGGCGACCTCTTCGCCCTCGATGGCGAAGGCGATCCTGGGGTCGGCGCCCTCGCCCGTGATGGTCAGGGCCGCGCCCAGCTCCCCCATGATCGGCGGCAGCAGCGGCCACGCGTCCTTCAGGCGGTCGAGGTCGAGATCCGCGCGCGCCTCGATGCTGTAGGCCAGCGGCCGCGCGCTCCCCTGCCCCGGCGTCGAGGGCAGCCGCAGGAAGCCCTCGAGGTCCACCCGGCCGGTGGTCAGGTAGAGGGAGCGGTGGTCGATCTCGACGACCCCGGCGTCGATGGTGAAGCCGCCCTCCTCCAGGCGCCCCCGCTCGTGCAGCTCGCCCGCCACCACCTCGAGGAGCTCGGCCGACAC
>JAJDAI010000667.1 GCA_029261955.1 Deltaproteobacteria bacterium
CACCACATCGACCTGGCTCTGACCGACCAGCCCGTCGCGACGTCCCGGAGCGGCAACCTCCGGTCCCAGCTCCTGGGGGAGAGTCCGATCGCGATCTTCGGGACCCGCGATCTCGTCGAGCGGTACGGGGCCGACCTGCCCCACTCGCTTGCAGGCGCTCCGTTCCTGCTGCCCGAACCCCGATCCGTGATGCGGCGCTTGCTGGAGGAGTGGTTCGTGGAGGTCGGCATCCAGCCCAAGGTGTCGGCCGAGTTCATCGACAGCGGCATGCTCAAGCTGTTCGGGGAGGACGGGCGCGGCTTCTTCGCTGCCCCCGCCGTGGTGTCGGACCACGTGCGGCACACCCACCGCGTGGAGCAGGTGATGACACTCCAGGGCCGCGGCGAGCGGTTCTACGCCTTGACGCGGCCCGAGCTGGCCGGCTCGAGCGCCGTCGAAGCCATGCTCACCGCGGCGACGTCCTTGCTGGGGGGGCGCGAAGCCCCTCCAGTCGCCCCGAGGGCTCCGCCGACCTCGACGCCAGAGAGCTAGAGGACCCCCACCTCCGGACCGGAAGCCCGATCGCCGCCCCTCGTCGACCCAATGGGTGGGTCTCCGGGCTCAGCCTCTACGACGCGCAGGAGGTCGACCTGCAGGGAGGCCAGGACTGGGCCGAGGCCTACGCTGCGGAGTTCCCGGTGCTGAGCGGGGCGGGTGCGCTCGCCAACGTGTCGGGCGAGGGGACGCCCCCGGCCTATCCGACGATGTACATCCTCGACCCCGCCATGCAGGTCCGGGAGATTCTCGAGGGCACCCCCGTCGACAACACCGACGACGAGACCCACGACACCCTGGTCGAAGCGGCCAACAACGCGTTCGACGCCTTCATCGCCGAGAACCCGGGCTGGACCAGCCCCTTCTGAGCCCTGCTCGGGCGCGCTCTAGAAGTCCTCCTGGCCGTCGAAGACGTGGCACATCTCGACCACGCCCAGCGACAGCTCCTCCGCCGTGGTGGCGAGGGAGATGAAGGTGCCCGCGCCGCTGGTGATCTCCTCGCTCAAGGCCCACAGCCTCCAGCGGTACTGGTTCACGAACTCGGGGCAGGAGCCCAGGTAGCCGGGCTGGACCGCGCCGTTGTCGAGCTCCACGGAGCCCGCTGGCAGATCGCCCTGCGCACCGTCGCCCGAGATGGAGGCCGCGAGGCCGGTGGCGTCGCCGGGGATGTTGTAGATGGCCCAGTGGGGGAACCAGGCCGTGGCGTCCTCGAGGATCAGCGCGAAGGCGACGGTGCCCTCGGGTGCACCCTCCCAGCGGATCTCCGGGTTCGGCCTGAAGCAGGCGTTCTCCACGGCCAGCGCGAGCTGGCAGCCGTCCCCCGGGTTGTCGAAGTAGGGCTCCACGAAGTCCGGCGACCAGACCGCGAAGTCGGGCGGCGTCGCGTCGTCGTCGTCGTCCGCGGCCGAGTCGTCGTCGTCGCCGCCGGTCCCGCTGGGCGGGCAGCCGAACAGGGGCAGGGCCAGGAGGAGAATCAGCAGGCGCCAGTGAGTCATGCCGTCGCGACCTTTCGCTTGTTCGATCGGCCCAGCCCGCGAGCAGCAGTCCGATGCCCAGCATCGCCACCAGGACGAGGCCGTGGGATGCGCTGCCCAGGAGAGGAATGACGTCCAGGACCTCGTTGAGCGGGGCCCGGGCCATCACCATCCCGGTCCACATCATCAAGAAGCCGACGCCGCGGCCGTTCCAGCCGAGCATCTCGTGCTGGGACCGTATCACGGCCAGGGGGTCGCCCCGCCCTCCGCGCAGCACGCGGGACGGGACCGACGTGCACTGGAACGGCACCGTCCAGGCCGGCGACAGCACCTTCCGCGTCGGCCTCGTCAGCGAAGGCTGCCCGCCTCCTCCCCACCGTGGAGATCTGCACGGTGAGCATGCGCCACTCCCTGATTTCGTGTGCTCCGGCACGGGCGATCCCCCGGTCGAAGCCGAGACGTCGAGCGATCGGCCATCTGGCCCGCTCCTTGCGAACCCCAGAGCCGCACTTCTGGAGGCCCTCATGTCACGGTTCCCCTCGCTCCTCTCTTTGCTGGCCTTGCTCCTGGGCCTGGGCCTCGTGGCCTGCCCGGCCCCACGGACCGGCGACGACGACGACGACGCCACCGCGGACGACGACGACGCGACCGCAGACGACGACGACGCCACCGCGGACGACGACGACGCAACCGCCGACGACGACGACGCCACCGCAGACGACGACGACGCCACCGCAGACGACGACGACGCGACCGCCGACGACGACGACACCACGCCGCCTCCCCCGCCGGAGCCCACCATCACGGCGGTCGATCCGGCGATCGGTGAGCTGAGCGGGGGCACCGCGGTCTCCATCACCGGAAGCGGCTACCTGGACAACACCCCCGGCGTCACCACCGTGATGTTCGGCGCGAACCCCGCCGTCGGCTGCTTGATCGCCAGCGACACCACGCTGCAGTGCACGACGCCCGAAGGGGACGAGGCGGCGCCCGTGACCGTCTCCGTCAGCAACGCCAACGGCAGCGACGAGCTCGTCGACGGCTACACCTACGAGTTGATCCCGTGGCTGTACGCGGCGGACGGCAAGACCGGCCTCGACGGCGACTTCTACCGGATCGACCCGGCGGACGGCTCCGCTGAGGTCGTGGGCCCGGTCGGCTTCTCGATCACGGGCCTGTGCATGCGCCCAGACGGCGCGGTCTTCGGCACGGAGTCGACCCAGAGCGGCAACCAGGGCAACGCCCGGCTCATCTCGATCGACCCCGAGACGGGCGCCGGTACGGTGATCGGCGAGCTCTTCGACGGCACCCTCTACCACTCGAGCACCGCGGACTGCACCTTCGTAGGCGACCGGCTGATCGGCTGGAGCGAGTTCGGTGACGACCCCATCGAGATCGACCCGGCGACCGGCGCCGTGACGGTCATCCCCAACACGGGCGTGAGCTCGTCGGGCAGCGGCATCGCCATGCACCCCGACGGCACCCTCTACTTCGTGCCGGGGCGCGTGAACGGCGCCCTCTACATCATCAACCCCGACACGGGGGTGGGCTTCGAGGGCCCGACGCTCAGCGGCGGCACCTACGACAACATCAACTCCATGGCCTTCCTCGGGGAGACGCTCTACGCCATCGACACCCAGGACATGGGCTCGACCTCATCCCAGCAGGTGCTCGTGACCATCGACGTGACGACGGGGGTGATGACGCCCCTCGGGCCGCTGCCGACCCCCATCGACTCGTTGGTCGGCAACATCCCCTTCGAGGCGCCGCCTTCGCGCTAGGGCGCTGGCTCCACCCGGCGCAGGGCTGCGAGGTTCTTGGCCACGGGCTTCGGGCCCTCGCGCCGGGTGTCGAGCAGCTTGAACGTCCCCTTGCCGCTGCTGACCAGCACGTAGCGGCCAGGCTCGGCCCGCAGCTCCTTCGCCGGGTAGCGCAGCGGCTCGCCCCGGCAGGGCCAGACCTCGAGCAGCTCGGCCTCTTCGAGCACGGCCGCCAGCGGCAGACCGCGCTGGCCCTGGTGCCGTCCGCTGTCCACCTCGATGCTGCCGGGCAGCGCAACGGCCTCGTCGATGTCGCGGGCGAGGACCCTGCGATCCCCGTCGAAGACCACGAGGCTCGTACGCAGCTTCTCCGGGCAGCGTGAGCCCCCCTCGTCGGTCGCTTCGAGCTCGGCGAGGGTGCGGGGCAGCCGGGCGGGCGGCGGCTCGGCCGCGGATGCGGGCAGCTTCCAGGCCGGGAAGGGCACGGAGGGGTCCTGCGAGGGGAGCGCTCGTGGGGGCTCGGCGGGCGCGGGCGGGTCGGCCTGGGGGGAAGGCCCGGAGCCGCAGCCAGCGAGCAGGAGAAGCAGGGAGAGGGTCCGCACGGGGCGACCGTAGCCGCGTGGCTGGTGCGGTGCGATGACGGGGGTGTCGAGCCCCCCGTCGAGGCGCGTGAGGCCAGAGCAGCGGCCGACCCGGTGGACCGGCAGCAGCGGAGCGGCCTCCGCGGGTCCTCCGTGCGAAGATGCGTCATGCGATTCCTCCTCGCCCTGCTCCTGCTCGGCTGCCCGCAGCAGCCGACCGACGACGACGACGACGCCACCGACGCTCCGGCCCCCGACGACGACGACAGCGCAGACGACGACGACAGCGCAGACGACGACGACACCACCGCGGACGACGACGACGACGACACGCCCGACCCCTGCTCCGAGCCCCCGCCGGTCTGCGGCGGGATCTGCGCCCTGCACGCCCCCGTCTGCGACCCGATCACGGGCTGGGAGTGCACCGCGCCGGGGCTGGAGGCCACCGAGGTGAGCTGCGACGGCTTCGACAACGACTGCGACGGCGAGGTGGACGAGGACGGCATCTGCCCGGACTGCTCGTTCGAGCCCGCCGACTTCGCGGGGGACCTGTTCGCGGCCTGGGACATCGACTTCGACTTCGACTGCAACACCTACTTCACGTCGTTCGTCTCGGGCCCCGACTACACGGTCGTGGTGCCCGCAGACCCCGCGGAGGCGTCCACGGCCTACTACGGCAACGCGAACCAGAACATGGGGTGGGGGCTCGTCGATCCCGACCCGACGAACCGGCGGGTGGTGGTGACCTACTCGTGCTCGTCCACGTCCGGCTGCCAGGCCCAGAACGGGCTGACGCTGCTCTACACCTGCGAGCCGAGCGACCCCAACTGCGGCTGCGCTGACGAGACGAACTGCCCGGGCTTCCTGGACGAGCCGTTCATCCCCAGCACGACCGAGGACAACGACCTGGTCATCAACGGGTACGCCAACTTCGCCTCGCCGAACGGACTCGCCGTCGGCCCGAGGAACTCGTACTTCGTCGGCAACTTCCGGGCATCGCAGTGCAGCGACGCAGCCACGTGCGCCCCCTGCGGCCCCGACGAGCCCACGGCCTGGTGCTCGACCAGCGCAGACAACTGCTGCGAGGCGGAGGCGCGGGGCCGGCTCGTGCGCTTCACCTTGCCCGACGCGACGGGGGAAGCGACCTGGCGCACCGAGCACGTCTACGAGGGCGAGACGCTCGTGGGCCTGGCGACCGGGCGCGATGGCAGCGTGCTGGTGGGGACCGACGCCGGGAACGTGTACCGCTGGGACCCCGTCGCGCGGACCTCGGCGCTGCTCGCGACGGTGGGGGGCGCCATCCTGTCCCTCACGCAGGAGCGGCCCACGGGGGACTGGTACCTCGAGGTGCAGGCGGACCCGAAGATCGTGAGGCTGAGCGAGCTGGGCGCTCCGCTTGCGCTGCCGCCGACGGTGCCGCCGACCCCCGCCGGCGAGGCCGCGCTGCAGTGGGGCCCCGACGGGCGTCTGTGGCGGCTGCAAGGGAACCCGACCGGCAGCTCCGTCCTGGAGGCGTTCGAGCTGTAGAGCCAGGGTCGGGCGCTCGCTACCGAATTCCCCCGCCCCATCGGTCCTGGAAACGGAAGTGGGGATCGGCGACCTCGCCCCCCCAGGGAAGGATGCCGAGCTGGAAGCTCTTCTGCCGCAGCGCGCGGTTCAGCCAGCTCAGGACCGCGGACTCGCCGGCCTCCTCGTTGAAGACCAGCGGATGGTAGGCGTCCGATGTCAGCCACATCGCCACCCGACGGGCCCTCCTCACGGCAGCCAGACCGACGGCCTCTCGGTCGAAGTGCCCATTCTTCTCGGAGACGTGGATGAGCATCCCGAGCTTGCAGAGGGCCTCCGCCAGGACGCCGACGCCTGCCTTGCTCCCGACGCCGAACTCGAACAGGTGCAGACGCCGATCGTCGGCGCTGGCGACCCAGAGCTCCACGCCCGTCTTGCCGGCCTGCGTGTAGGACATGTCCTTGGTGACCTCGTCGGCATGCACGACCACGGGCAGCAGGCCCTGGAACCGGCGGATCGGCTCCAACGCAGCACAGAAGCTGGAGTGCATCTCGGAGCTCACCTCGATCTCGAAGGCCAGCCGTGCCTTTCCGCCGGGCGGCCGCCCCTTGTTCTTGCGGTAGCCCTCGATGGTGAACCAGGTCAGCGCGGGCCAGGCCCAGGCGGCCTCCGGGTCGATGGTCAGGTGGAAGCGCTCAGGCAGCAGCTCGCTGAGCATCCCGAGCAGGAACGCAGATCGGCGGTACTGAAGCAGCTCCCGGCTGGGGCGAGCCTCCCAGCGGGGCAGCTCGGGCATGTCGCCGGTGACCGTCACCGCTGCGCGCGCGGGCGGACCGGGGAGGCCGTCCAGAGCCGCGGCCAGGCAGAGCGCGAGGGTGGGTGAGGACGGCCCGTCGGCGCGGAAGGGGCCGGCCAGGCTCTCGGCGCTGACGATCAGCTGGACCTCTCGGAAGTCTTCGCCCTCGGCGTAGCCCCAGGCGATCCCGTCCCGTTGCGGAGCCAGGACCCTGCGACCGGTCGCCTTGGATACGACATCGAGGACTTCGGTCTTGAAGGGGTCGGCCATGGTCTCGTCCTACCGGAGCAGGGCCCGCGGGGGGCGGGGGAGCTGCCGCGCGGAAGGGTATAGGTCCGGGTGTGGATTTCCAGGCCGGCGGGCAACTCACCGAGGGTTCGAATGCCTCCCTCCCCGCCACCACCGACAAGCCCCTTGCAGGCATGGCCTGGGTGGGGGTTTGTCGTTCTGGACGAGTTGGGCCTTCACACAGGTCTTGCTGGAGGCCCCCGCCTCGCGCATCAGCTCCGCGCTCCGGCGTCCCCCGAGCAACGCATGGACAGGCGACCCACAGGCAGGGCTCGAGGAACGAGGGCCCTCCGGCCAAGCGCGCGGCGGTCTTGGCGCTCCGCTGGATGGAGCGGTCGCCCCGGAACCTGGGCGAGACTCCATCGCGCAACACCCGAGCCGGACCGCCACGTCGAACCCCGCGAAGCTCGGCGCGGAGGTCTCGCTGGCGGAGGTCCGAGAGGACATCACCATCAACCGGATGAACGTGGCCGAGCCCGTGCAACGAGGAGCCGGCGCCCCCGTTGCACATGGTCTCTGATCCCAGCTGAGCCCGGACTCGCCGGAAGGATCCTCAGTCGGCTGGGGTCGCGGTGCACATCCGCATCGCCGCGGCATGCGCCAGGCCCTGGGCCTGGTGCAGGTTGCGGCCGGTCTCGCAGGCGCTGACCTGGGCTCCCGAGTTGGGGCAGATCAAGATCACGCACGCCCCGGTGGACTGGTTGGGGCCAGCCTCAGCCATGTCACTGAAGGGCAGGAAGGAAAGGCCGATCGCCGCGACGGCGGCCAACAGGAACTTCGAGAACGTCTTCACCACAAACTCCACTCACCCAAGCCCGAGCTTTCTAGAGCAGGCGGGACGACCGCGACAGCGTGATCGGGGGGTTGGGAAGGATCCAGGGTCGGAGCGCGCCCGGGGCTCCCCTCGGCGCCCACCGCCCAGAACGACCGAAGCGGCCCCGGGGATCACTCCCCGAAGCCGCTCGATCACCGGTGGGCTGGTCGACGATCAGTCGCCGCAGCTCGACTGACCGGCGGCGTGGACGATGGCCGCCCGCTCGTGGGCGGAACCCGGCCGGCCTGGAGCTTGCGATCAGTCGAACTCGAGCGGCACGCCGTCGATCAGGATGTCGCCGTACTTGGCCGTGGCCTCCGTGGTGGCCGTACCGATCACGGTGTCGCCCTGGTCGAAGACCTGGACGCGACGTCCGCCGCGCCCTCTCCGGCGACGCTGGCGTTGAGCTTGCCGTCGCCGCAGTCGTTGACCGAGAGGCCGAGGTCCTCGACCGACAGCTCGAACTCCACCTCGACCGTGGGGGTGACCTCGACCTGCTCGCCCTCGACGTGCAGCGCGAACTCCTGGAGCTCGCCGATCGCCTCTCCGTCGGCGTTGAGCAGGGCCGTCAGGACCGTGTAGCTGCCGTCGGGCGGGGTCGCCCAGCCGAGAAGAGGAAGGGAAGGACAGTCCGGTTCATGAAGAGCTCCTGAGCAGCCGACTTCGTGTCGGCCGCGGGAGCATCCCTGAAGGAGCGGGAGTCCAAATCTCACGCAGATCTCACACCGACTTCCCCCGGCCAGAGCGGACGGGGCTGGACGTCCCGCGAGGAGTTCACCCTGCCGAAGAGGCTCCATCGCCCACAGCCACCCGGGTTCGAGGAGGCCCCTCCTGGCTTCGGGGTCGACGTCCTGCGATGCGGGCGCTGCGGCGACGAGGAGCCCGGAGGCTGCGAAGCGTCGATGGCCTCATCCGGGGGGCTCCGGGATGGCCCTGGTGGCGCTCGTCCTGGTGGCCCTGGCTCGCCGACGGCGCGGTCTGGAACCGAGCCAGCGCGCCTAGGCTCTCCCCCCGAAGAGGGCGTGGTCGCGGTAGCCCTCTTCGAGCATCGCGGCGACGGTGTCCTTCACGCGCGTGTGCAGCGCGTGCACCACCTCGGGGTCGTCGGCGGCCTCCGGAGGGTGCTCCAGGGGAATCGGAGCGCCGACGCGCGCGGTCCACTTGGTGGGGATCGGCACGGAGGTGAGCCCGATCCCCAGCGGCGGGAACAGCGGCCAGCGGCGGCCGAGCAGGCGCTCCCCCCAGTTCAGCGCGTGAACCGGCACCCACCAGGACTCCGCGGCGCCGATCGTGACGGCCGGGACGATCGGCACCTGGGCCCGCAGCGCCACCTTGATGAAGCCGTAGCGGCCGTCCCAGGTGAGGTCGCGCCGCTTGTGGACCGGCTGCCAGGCCTCGCGGGCGCCCCCGGGCAAGACGAAGCACAGCTCGCCGTCACCGAGGATCTTCATGGCGTTGGCGGGGCGGCCGTCGACGGCGCCGAGGCGCGTGAGCAGGTCGCCGACCCCCGGCATGTCGAACAGCTGGTGATCCCCCAGCGCCCGCACCGTCCGCCCACGGCGCTTGAGGATCTCCGCGCCGAGCAGGAACCCGTCGATCGTGATCGTGGTGTGCGGCATGACGATCAGCGCGCCGCCCGGGGCGGGCACGTGCTCGAGGCCCTCGGCCTCGTAGCGGAAGTACGCAGCGACGCGATCGATCGCGCGCATGCCCCGCGAGAACACCACCCGATCAGCCTCGGGGACGTGCTCCAGCCAGGCTTCGTCGTCCGCCGGCGCGAGGCGGGCGGCCAGTCGGCGCAAGCGATCCATGCCCACATCCTGACCCATCGAAGAACCCTTTGCTGACCGTTTGGTCATCTTCTTGTCAAGACTGAATGACACCTCAGTCAACTGGATCAAGCGCGACGGCACCCAGAAAGTTGGTTGGGCTAACCAAACTGCAGACGACACCAGCCCGAGAGGCGGGAACTCATGACGGCCAAGACGATGAACCGTGTGCTGGTGGCTGGTGCCACGGGCTACCTCGGGCGCTTCGTGGTGCGCGCGTTCAAGGAGCGCGGACACCAGGTGCGGGTCCTCACGCGGGACGAGCAGCGCCTCCGCCAGGCCGGGCCGTTCACCGCGCCTGCGCTGTCGGAGGCCGACTTCGATGAGGTGTTTGTCGGGCAGGTCACCGACCGGGAGACGCTCGGGAGGGCACGAACCGGATGAACCCGATCCATGGGCGGGATCTGGCCCGGGCCTGCGTCGAGACCGCCCACGGGGAGCCCCTGGAGGTCGTCGCGGGCGGGCCCGATGTGATGACCCAGCGCGAGGCCGCCGAGCTCGCGTTCGACGTGGTCGGCAAGCCTGCGAAGCTCACCGTCATCCCCCTCTGGCTCGGCCGGGTCCTCGTCTGGCTGCTCGCTGTCGTCTCGCGGCAGTACGCGGACCTGGCGGACTTCATCGTGACCGCCGGGAAGATCGACGGGCTCGGTCCGACCGTGGGGACCACGTCCCTGCGCGACTACTTCGAGGAGCTGAAGCAGCGCGACCGGGTGGATCCCCAGGCCTCCGGCGCGTAGCGCTCCTGCCGGCGCGGCGCGACCGCGGGGTGCTGGTCCTCGAGCACCGTTGGCACAGCCCCGGCCTCTGGCTGCTGGTGGGTTCCTGGATCCTCTGGGGAGGGGCCGTCCGGTGGAGCCTGTTCCAGGACGTCCAGGCCGGCGAGGAGCTGGGTTCCGGGGGCACCATGGTGGCTGGCTTCGCGGTGTTCCTCGGCTACACCTGCGTCTCGGGCTCCAACGACTCGCCGTGCGGACGCGCAGGCGCGTGGACTCCGAGGGTGACGCGATCACGCGGCACGCGGTCAGGGCGGAATTCAGCGACGGCCAGAGCAGCCGCGTCATGCGCGGGGTGCTCGACCTCTGGCTCGAGGAGTCCTAGCGAGGCGGGCTTCCTAGCGCCCCGCGAACATCTCGGACCGCGCCGCCTCGCAGATCGCCGCCACCCCCGCGTGCCGCACGCGCCGCTCGATCGAGATGGCGAAGAAGCGCTCCACCACCCCCTCGGCGGGACCGACCCGCTCGACGCGGTACTGCGAGATCACCTCGTCTTCGATGACGGACGTGGCCGGGAACAGCCCCAGGCCCTCCTGCCCGAAGGACTTCATCAGGGCGCTGTCCTCGAACTCACCGACGACCCGCGGCTGGACCCCGACCCGGTCGAACCACTGCTCCAGCGAGCTGCGCAGCGCGGTGCCGTCCATGGGGAGCAGCACCGGGGCCCCGTGCAGCGAGTTCGGGAAGTCGGCCCGGTGCTCGGCCGCCAGGCGGGCCTCGCCCATGAAGACGATGCCGCTCTCCCCGAGCGGGTGGTTGAAGGCCTGGATCTTGACCCAGGGGGGGATCGGGACGTCCGACAGCACCACGTCCAGCTTGTGCAGCGCGAGGTCTGCGAGCAGCTCCTCGGCCGGCGCCTCGGAGCAGATCAGCCGCACCGGCTCCGAGAGCCGCGTCGCGGGCGCGAGCAGGTGCTGCGCGACCAGCTTGGGCAGCACGTCGACCACCCCCACCCGCATCCGGAGCTGCCGGCCGACCGAGCCGCCCGCGAGGGTCTCGACCAGCTCCCGACCGAGCCCGAAGATCTCCTCGGCGAACCGAAAGACCACCTCGCCCGCCGCCGTGATGGCCAGGCCGCGCCCGGCCCGCCGAAAGAGCTTCGTCCCCAGCTCCTGCTCCAGCAGCTTGAGCTGTCCGCTCACCGTCTGCGGCGTCAGGTGCAGCTCCAGGGCGCCGCGGGTCAGGCTCTCGTTCCGGGCGACCACCCAGAAAGAGCGGAGGTGTTGGTAGTTCAGCCTCATCGGTCACTCCTGCTGCATGGGGTTCACGCACCAGCAATACATCGGAATTAACGAAGAGTCGGACGGTTTTTATCGAATGGACCGAAGCCAACGGGGGCCCTACCCTCCGGGGTAGTCCGTTCGACTGGAGCCGCGCTTGACCCTGCCGTTTTCCGAGCTCCCGCTCTGGGGCCACGGCCTCTTGATCGCAGCCTCGATCGCGGCCCTCGCTGGGGGCGCGAACTGG
Source organism: Deltaproteobacteria bacterium (assembly GCA_029261955.1). Lineage (GTDB taxonomy): Bacteria > Myxococcota_A > UBA796 > UBA9615 > UBA9615 > CALCXL01. Next base: position 11,323 of record JAJDAI010000667.1, read on the forward strand.
CTCGTCGATGGCGCCACGCGCCTCGCTGCGCGGCTGAACATCTCGCCGCTGGTGGTGGGGCTCACGGTCGTCGCGTTTGGGACCTCCGCGCCGGAGTTCGCCGTCACCCTGATCGGGGCCTTCCAGGGCCAGGGGGACATCGCCGTCGGCAACGTCGTCGGCTCGAACATCTTCAACCTGGGCTTCATCCTCGGAGGCTGCGCGCTGCTGGGGCCGATGCCTGCCAGCCGGGTCCTCGTGCGACGCGACGGCCTGCTGCTCGCGGCGGCGAGCCTGCTGGTCCTGCTGCTCATCGGACACGACTTCGAGCTCGCGCGCCACGAAGGGCTGCTGCTCGTCCTCATCCTCGTGGGCTACCTGGTCGTGGTCGCCCGCTCCGAGTCGCGCCGCGTGCATCTGGAGGAGGAGGAGCCGCCGGTCGATCCGGATTCCGCCGCCTGGCTGCCCCTGCTGGGCGGGCTGACCCTCATCGTCCTGGGCGCGCAGGTGCTGGTCGGCTCGGCCTCGGCCGTCGCCCAGGGTCTGGGGGTCCACGAGTGGACGATCGCGGTCACGGTGATCGCCGCGGGCACGTCGATGCCGGAGCTCGCCACGAGCCTCGCCGCGGTCCTCAAGCGCCAGCACGCCATGGGCATCGGCAGCCTCGTCGGCAGCGACCTCTTCAACATCCTCGGGGTGCTGGGGGTGGCCGGCTTGCTCCACCCCGTCACCGTCGACGCCGCCGCCCGAAGCTCCCTCGCGGCGATGCTGGGCATGGTGCTGCTCGTCCTCGTCTTCCTGCGGACAGGGTGGCGCCTGTCTCGCCTCGAGGGGCTGGCGCTCATCTCCGTCGCCAGCCTGCGCTGGTGGCTCGACCTGTCGACGCCGGGGCTCGGCTCATGAGGCTGCAACGACCCCTTCGAGCGGCCGGAGGCCTCGCGATCCTCCTCTGCGGCATGGCCTGCGCGCGCCCGGCGCAGGTCGAGGCCGAGGCCTCCGACACGCCGATCACCCACGCGGAGCTCGGGGCCCCCGACCGACCGCAGCAGCTGCTCTACGTGCCGGTCCACAGCCACATCGAGCGCAAGCACACCCGGGCCGCGGTGGACCTTCAGGTCACGCTCATCGTGCGCAACACCGACGAGCGGAACGCGATCCGCATCGACTCGGTGCGATCGCACGCCGCGAGCGGGCACCTGCTCGACGAACACCTGAGCCGTCCGCTCATCCTCGCCCCGATGGCGGTGCGGCAGATCGTCTCCTCCGAAGGCGACGAGGCGGGGAATCTGGCCAGCTTCATCGTTGGATGGAGCTCGGGCGAGCCCGTGCGCGCGCCGATCGTGGAGGCCCTGATGGTCAGCTCCCAAGGGGCCCGCGGGCTGTCCTTCCGCAGCGTCGGCCACGCGCTCGACCCGCCACAACAGTTCGTAGATTCCGAATAGTCCGCCGCGAAGTATCGAATAGTCCCGATCAGTTCTTCGCAATACCCTGCCCGCTGAGGAGGACCCATGATTCATCGACAAGGTGTCGACCGCTTCGCCCGTGAGGCCTACCCCGGCCTCGCGGACCACTTCGTCGGCCTGGCCGAGTCGCAGGCCCCGTCGACGCTCTTCGTCACCTGCTCCGACTCCCGCGTGGACCCGTCCCTCATCACACAGACCCAGCCGGGCGAGCTCTTCGTGCTGCGAAACGTCGGGAACATGATCCCGGCCGCGGGCCACGACACCGCATCCGCCGCGGTCGTCGAGTACGCGGTCACGGTGCTGGGCGTGGAGCGCATCGTGGTCTGCGGGCACAGCAACTGCGGGGCGATGAACGGTCTGCTGAACCCACAGAGCATCGCGCACCTCGACGCGGTCGCGCCCTGGGTCGAGCACGCCGCCGCGGTGCGGACCGAGGTCGCCGAGCTCCCCGCGGAGCAGCAGTGGGACGCCGCGATCCGGGCCAACGTCGCCCACCAGATCGAGCTGCTGAAGACCCACCCAAGCGTCGTCGAGGCCCTCGCGAGCGGCCAGCTCGGCATCGAGGGCTGGCTCTACGACATCGGCGAGGGACGCGTGGAGCTGATCACCGAGGTGGCGCCGCCGTCCCCTGAATCCGAGTCGGAGTAGGCTGCCCCATGGTCGAAGGAAGTCAGAACCCCGACGGGACGCTCGTCCTGCTCGACGTCGACGTGCCCAACTTCTCGGACGGGCTCGAGCACGTCCTCATGGGGCTCGCCACCGAGCGCGATCTCGCCGGGGAGCAGCTCGAGAAGGTCCGCAAGGCGCTCGTCCGGCACGAGGACCTGGGGCCGTCGGAGCACCGCAACGGGGTGGCGCTCGTCCACTGTCGGGTCCACGGCCTCGACGAGGACTACCAGGTGCTGGTGCGCTTTCGCGCCGCGATCGACACCCACCCCTCCGAGCCGCCGACCTGGTTCCTGTGGGTGCTCGTCTGCAGCGAGCAGACCCACCCCCACATGGACACCGCGGCGGAGTTCGCCCAGCTCCTGGAGGACCCGGACTTCCAGAAGCGCGCCACC
>JAJDAI010000668.1 GCA_029261955.1 Deltaproteobacteria bacterium
CCCCCTGCGGGCGCAGGAACAGGGCCACCGCGATCAGCGCGACCCCGAGGACCCCGGCCCCGATGCCGGCCACGAGCACGGCCCGACGCTTCTTCTTCGCCTTGAGCCGCACCGCGTTCCGGCGCGCCTTGCGGGAGCCCGGGGCCGCGACCCCGGGGATGCTCTTCTGCATCCGCGTCGCGTTCACCGGGCCGGTGTCGAAGAAGGCCTCGGAGCGGCCGCTCAACGCGTCCGCTGTCTCCGCGTCCGTGTCGACATCGGCGAAGGCGTCGAAGAAGGCGTCGCCCAGCACGGGGGGCACGTCCTCGGGCGAGGCGGTTCCGAGGGGGACCAGGGACTGGGTGCCGACGGCCTGCGGCTGCGGCGGGCCGGCGAGACCGAAGTCTCCCGGCTCGTGCGGTCCGGGCAGCCGCTCGAGCAGCTGGTCCAGCCACTCGTCGAAGTCGGGCCCCGGCGGCAGCTCGTCGCGCACCGCCCGCGTGGCCTTGGCCAGGGCACGCGCACTCTCGAAGCGGTCGGACGGCTCCCGCGCCAGGCAGCCCTCCAGCAGCGGCACGAAGGCGGGACAGAGCTGCTCGAGCCTCGCGGTCGCCTCGGTGATGTCGGCGTACAGCACCTTGTGCATGAGCTGCAGCAGGTTGTCGCCTTCGAAGGGCACCTCGTTGGTCAGCAGCTCGTACATGAGCGCGCCCAGCGAGAACAGGTCCGAGCGGCAGTCGAGTGCTTCGCCGGTCACCTGCTCGGGCGACATGTACATCGGCGTGCCCTTGGTCACGTCGGCGGCGGTGGTCTTGTAGAGGTTGGTGTTGGCCTTCGCGATGCCGAAGTCCATCAGCTTCACCTCGCCTGAGCGGCTGACGATGACGTTGCCCGGCTTCAGGTCCCGGTGGACCAGGTTCATGTGGCCGCCGTCCTTGTCGGCCAGCTCGTGCGCGTAGTGCAGGCCGCGGCAGATCTCGATCAGCAGGCGCGCGACGACGGTCGTGGGGATCAGGGCGCGGCGCTGGCGGCAGTCGAGGAGGATCTCCTCGAGCGTCCAGCCGTCCACGTACTCCATGGCCAGGAAGTAGTTGCCGTTGACCTGATTGAACTCGTAGGTCTCGACGATGTTCTTGTGGCGGAGCTGGCCGCCCAGGCGTGCCTCGTTGATGAGGGAGCGGATGACCCGCTCGTCCGCGGTCAGCTTCATGTCGAGTCGCTTGACTGCGACCTCTTTCTCGAAGCCCATGGGACCGGACAGCAGCGCTCGATACACCTTCGCCATGCCGCCCTCGCCCAGCAAGCTGAGCAGGCGGTATCGGCCAAAGGGCACCGGACCATCGGTCGTCAAATGGGGCTCCAGGCGCGGCGGATGGACCGGGCCGGCGGCCATTGTAGGACCTCGGCCCGCGGTCCGGAGTCGTGCGGCGCGACCGCTGCGGGGCAGTTCACGCTGTGGTCGGTACGCCCGGGCTGAATCGCCGGATCGCCTCCGCGACCCCGTCCGCCAGGTCGGTCGCGCCGCCGGCCCGGGCCAGCTCCGCCAGTTGGCGCAGGACCCGGGTGGTCTCAGGTTCCAGGGCAGGGCCGCCCTGGAGCTGCTCGAGCGCCTGCTGGAAGGCCATGCGGGCCGCGTCGGGGTAGCCCGCGCCCACCGCGGCCAGCGCCGTGGTCAGCAGGAAGGGCGTCGCGAGGTGCTCGGGGATGCCCTCGGGCCGGCGGCGCAGGTCCGTGACCAGCTCCTTCGCCTCCTCGAAGCGCTCCCGGTCCACCGCCACCAGGGCCTGGTTCAAGGTGCCCACCACGACCAGGCGGCTGTCCAGCGCCGCCCAGATCTGCACGGCTTCGGCGTAGTGTCGGGCCGCCGCTTCGAGGTCCCCGCTCGCCCGCGCGAGCTCGCCCAGCTCGTTGAGCACCTCGGCCTCGGTGCGGTGCTGACCGGGGCCCCGGCTGAGCCTGAGCGCCTCCCGCAGGTGCTCGCGCGCGGCCGCCGCGTCACCGGCCGAACGGCAGGCGCGCCCCAGATCGCAGAGCAGATCCGCGAGGCTCGGGTCGGAGCCGAGGGCCCGAGCCTGCGCCAGGGCGCGCTCGAAGGTCTCCGCCGCCGCCCCCGGCTCGCCGCGGCTGAGCGCGACGAAGCCCGCGGTCTTGAGGACCTCGACCTGCTGCGCCGGATCGTCGACCTCGGGCAGCTGGCTCAAGTCCGGGAACGGGCGCTCCGGCAGCTCGGCCGCCGCCGCCGCCATCGTGCGAAGGATGCGGCACTGCAGCGCGACGCCCTCGCCCTGGCGGGCCAGCTCCAGGGCCCGATCCAGTGAACTCACGGCCGTCCGGTGCGCGCCTCGGATGTACTCGCAGCGGCCCACGCCGTACCAGGCCCAGGCCGCATCGCGCTCCTGCGGGCCCGCGTCCAGCATGCGGCGGAAGGCCTGCTCGGCGCGGTCCACGTGCCCCAGGTGGTTCTCCGCCGTGCCCAGCCCCCAGAGCGCCGAGGGCACGTCCTCGCGCGGCCCCTCGTCGATCGCGAGCTCGAACAGCCGCCGCGCCTCCGCGAACTCGCCGCCGGCCAGGGCCTCCTCACCGGCCCGCGCCGCGTGGGGGGCCGCCGCGCCTCGCTCCCCCGCCAGCAGGTACAGCTCGACCACCGGCCGCGCCGGCCCCGCCTCGCCGAGCGCCTGGGCTGCGGCCTTGCACAGGCGCCGACGCCGGCGGCTCTTGCGGGTCCGCTCCAGGACGAGCTGCCTCAGCAGCGGGTGCTCCCAGGCCAGGCGATCACCGCCGCCGGCGGGCTCGAGCAGGACCCGCGCCTCCACCAGCTGATCGAGCGCGTCGTCGAGGGTGTCCGGCGCCGCCGAGCCGCCCACCGCCTCCAGCACGTCCTCCAGCACCTCGACGTCGAAGGCGTGGCCCAGCACCGCGGCCGCGTGCAGCACCGCTTCGGACTCGGGCCCCGCGCGATCGAGGCGCTGGTCGAGGATCTGGGCGAGCGAGGCGGGCAGCCCCTCCTCCGAAGCCCGCGACTCCAGCCCGTCGGGGCCCTCCACGAGCAGCTCCCGCTGCTGGAGCGTGCGCAGCAGCTGGACCGCGAACAGCGGCGATCCATCCGCCCGGGCCGCGAGCACCGAGGCCGTGGTGGGGCTGAGGGGGCTGTGGCCGCGCAGCAGCTGCTCGGTCTCGGAGCGGGACAGCCGGGCCAGGGCCAGGCGCTCCACCAGCTCGCCTTCGTAGCGGAGCAGCCCGACGAGGGGGTCTGCACCATCGGCGGGCCGACGACACAGGAGCAGGACGAGGGGCGCCGGGGCCAGGCGGAGCGAGCTCGTGAGTTCGAGCAGGAAGCGGGCGGTGGCGGAGTCGGCCCACTGGAGGTCGTCGAGCAGCAGGATCACGGGCTCGCGGGAGGCCTGGGCGCGGAGCGCGCGCTCCAGCAGCTCGCCGTCCCGCGCGCTGTCGAGCGGGTCGTGGCGGCTCAGGCGCGAGTCGCCCCCCGGACGGAGCCAGTCGGCGAGGCGCCCCCGTTCTGCCTCGGCGAGGCCGAAGGGCCCGCTCGCGCCGCTGCTGCCGAGCAGGGCGGAGAGTCGCCCGTCCAGGGCGTCCCGCGTGAGGCCGCGCACCCCGAGCAGATCCGCCAGGGCGCGGCGCAGCACCGCGAGCGGGGCGGCGCCCCCCGGCGGCAGGCTGGCCTGTCCGAAGCGCGCGTGGAGGGACGGCTCGCGCAGGACCTCCTCGACGAGGCGGGTCTTGCCGACGCCCTCCTCCCCCTCCACCACGATCACGCCGCCCGTCTCCAGCGCCGCCTGCACG
>JAJDAI010000669.1 GCA_029261955.1 Deltaproteobacteria bacterium
CAGGTGCTTCGTGGCGGCGACGAATTCGCCCGCCTCTTCGTCCAGCTCCCCGAGCACGAGCCGGGCGGCGACGTACTCGCGCCCGCCGCCCACCGCTTCGAGGTGTTTGCGCGCTGCCTTGGGGCGCCCCGCCGCGCGCGCGGCCAGCCCCCCTTCGAGGTGCAGGGCGTCGCTGCCGCCGCTCGCGATCTCCCGCGCCGCCGCCGCGTCTCCGGCCAGGCGCAGGGTCCGCGCCCGCAGCACCGGCGCGCCGGAGCTCAGCAGGGCGCTCGCGCGAGCCAGCTCCCCGCGCCCCAGGGCGATCGCGGCTGCTTCCTTGGCGTCACCGGCCCCCAGGCGCGCCAACAGGAGCGAGCGTCCAGGGGAGCCTTCGGGCAGGACCTCCGCCACGGCGGCGGCCAGCGCCCGGGCGTCGGCGGCCACGACAGGCCCGTCTCCGGTCGGCGTCCAGGGCCCCACGGCGACGAAGTCCCCGCTCAGGGCCGCGCGTCCCGAGTCCAGGACGCCTTGCAGGTCGACCCAGCCGGCTCGCGGAGCGCGCCCCCGGTAGTGGCTGAGGGACTCCGAGCCCACCACGGCGGCGGGCAGCGCGGAGCCCGCGGACGCGAGCACGTCCAGCAGCTCCAAGGCCGTGCCCTGGCGGGGCAGCGAGGGGCTGTCCCCCTCGTCCTCCGGCAGCTCGACGGCGTCGTGCCAGGCGCTGGCGATGCGCTCGTCGTCCGAGGCGCGGGCCACATTCTCGCAGAAGCCGGCCGCGTCGCCCGCGGGCGCGAGCGCGACCACCCAGCCGCCGCCGCCATCCGCCATCAAGCCGCCGAGGGCGGCCAGGGTCGGTCCGTCGCACTCGCCCGAATTCCGAAGCAGGAGCAGGCGCGCCTCGACGTCGCCCGCTTCGGCCAGCACGCGCCGAAGCACCTCGGCGTGGCGGAGCCAGGGCCGCTCCTGGGGCCAGGTCGGCAGGCCGCCCCCGAGCTCCCCGGTCCAGCCCTCGCGCAGCGCGGCGAGCGCTTCCTGCGCTCCGCGGCCGGCTCCGATCGCGGACTCACAGAAGTCAGCGTCGGCCAGCGCCGAGCCGGATGCACCGAGGTAGTCGACCGCCGCCGCCCGCGCCACGCCGCCCGAACCGAGGCCGGCCACGCGCGCGTCCACATCGAGAAAGAGGAGGTTCGCGTCCGAGGCGAGGCCCTGGATCGCTTCGATCCAACCCGCCTCCGGCTCGCGACTCAACTGCACGACACCGCCGCGTTCAGCGACACGGGTGAGTCGTGACAGCAGCTCGGGCGACCAGGGGGCGTTGCTCATCGGTTCCTCCAAGGCGGCATTCTGGCGCAGGCGCCGCGCGCTGTCCCTCGGGGGGCGAGCTTGAAAAGGGGGCGCCCCTTCGGCACCATGTCGCTTGCCTTGAACCGGGCGGTGGCGAGGGATCCGCTGACGGGGCCGGGCTTCACCGACCAGAACCTGCTGGGGACGTCCATGACGATCTGTGCGACCTGGAGGGCGGCCACTTCTTCCGCCGCTCTGCTCAGCCTTCTTATGCTCACCGGCTGCTCGGGCTCCGATCCCGCGCCGGCGAACGACCCGCAGGGCGAGACTGCGCCGCAGTCCACGCCCGAACCTGAGCTCCAGGCGATCGACCCCGAGGACATCCCGGACAAGATCGACCTCGCCGCGGTCCGCGACACGGCCCGCACCGCGATGTTCGTTCCGGCTCCCACGGAGTTCCAGGCGGCGCTCAAGGCGAGCGCCCCGAACGTGGACATCCGCAAGCTGGTCGAAGACTCGGGCCGCACGCTCGAGGGCAAGCAGAACGCCATCATCGCGCTCGAGACCGGCGTGCGGATGAGCAACGTGCTCATGAGCATCCACACCGGCGACAAGCCCAAGATCCTGGCCCGCATGAAGTCGGCCAGCGAGGGCCTCACGGCGCTCAAGGCCCCCGAGTCGGTCACCACCGAGATCAACAAGCTCATCGCGGACTACGAGGCGGACACGCTGACCAGCGCCGAGCTCGGGCCGGCCTTCGATGTGCTCGCCGAGCGCATCAACGACGACCTGCAGACCAAGACCGACCCCGCCACGGCGACGCTGGTCCAGGCCGGCGGTTGGGTCCAGGGCGCGCACCTGCTCAGCAAGGCGCTGAGCTCCGCGGGCGTGACCGGCGAGGCCGCCGCGCTGCTGCACCAGCCCACGGTGCTGGCCCACTTCCTCGAGTTCCTGAAGAATTCCGACCCCGCCCGGGCCGGTGACCCCAGCGTGACTGCGGTCATCCAGGAGATGGAAGCCATGCAGGCCATCGCCGGCAAGGACGAGCTGAGCGCGGACGACGTCAAGGCGGTCGCGAGCCACACCGGCAACATCCTCGCGAAGTTTTGAAGAGGGACTGCACCATGAAGCGTTTCGCCCTGATCTGCAGCTTGGCCTTGGCCACGGCCTTTGCCATTCCCTCCCAGACGGCCCACGCCGACTCCGCCACCGCGCGGGCGTGCATGGACCAGCTCGTGACCGGCGCGGTCGCGTCCGGCATGCGTCTGCGTGCCTCGGATGTCTTCGCGGCGGGTTCCCAGGAAGCGGTGACCTACCGCCTGACCCTCTACAAGGGCCTGAACTACGTCCTGCTCGGCTGCGCCGACGGTGAGGGCGTGGACCTGGACATGCGCCTCTACGATGCCGACGGCAACCTCGTGTCCAACGACAAGAGCCCCGACGCGCAGCCCTTCGTGGACGTCTCGCCGCCCAAGACCGGCGAGTACGCCCTGCAGGTCCTGGTCTACAAGGGCCAGGCCAAGACCGACTACGCGGTCGCGGTCGCCTACACCCGAGACTGAGCCGGGCGCCGCTCCATGAGCGACACCCGCCCCTGCGCCGCCTGCGGCCAACCCGTGGCCGTCGCGGCCGCGTGGTGTGCTGCTTGTGGCAAGCCGCAGAGCGGGACGCGCTCCGAGCCCGCGGTCGACGACGACCCCCCGAGGCTCGTCGAGACCGGCCCGCGCGCCCCGAAGGGCGCCCGCCACTCGGGCCACTTCGCCGCCCTTCCTGAGGACTTCCCGGACACCGTCGCGGACGCACCGCGCCCCGGCGAGGAGCCCTTCGGCGACACGCCGGACGACGCCCCTTTCGGCGAAGACCTGCCCGCCGACGCCGAGGTGCTCAAGACGGGCATGTGGCGGACCTTCGGGTCCAGCCTCGACGCGGACATCCGCGTGGGCGACGTGGCGGTCGCGCCCAAGGGCGTGCGGCTGCGGCGCATCGGCTCCTCGGTCGAGATCGAGGTCGTGGACGACGAGGTCGACGTGCGCGTCGACGGGCAGTCCCGGCGCAGCGACATCGTCGACCTGCACGGCCAGGTGGTCGAGGTGGACGGCGTCCGCATCACCGACGACATGGTGCCGCAGGACACCATCGACCTCGGCGACGTGCCCGACTACTTCGCCCCGGTGCTCATCGGGCGCGCCCCCGACTGCGACTTCGTGCTCGACGACGACGCCGTCTCGGGACGCCACGCGGGCCTGAGCCGGCAGGACGGCTTCCTGCTGCTCGAGGACCTCGACTCGGCCAACGGCACCTGGGTCGACGATCGGCGGATCAAGCGCATGCGCCTCGGCTGGCGCCAGCCCTTCGAGGTCGGCGGCATGACCCTGACCGCGGTCCAGGTCGTCTCGCAGGTGCGCACCTCGCGGCTCTCCCAGTCGACCTCGGTCCTGACTGCGCTCCAGGACTCCGACCTCGACGGCATGAAGACCCCGCTGGGCCCCGACGGCGGCGCCGCCGCCTTCGACTTCGGGGCGGGGGAGAACCTGATCGTCGGCCGCGATCCCAACGCCGACGTCGTGCTCGACACCCCCAATGTCTCCCGCTTGCACGCGCGCCTCACGCGCGAGGCCGACGGCATCCGCGTCGAGGATCTGGGCTCGACCAACGGCACCTGGGTCAACGGCACGCGCATCCGCAAGCCGACGCTCGTGGCACCCGGGGACGACCTCCGCATCGGCCCGCAGCGCCTCCAGCTGACCGCCGACGGCCGCGTCCAGACGCAGGCCAAGCAGGGCCAGGTCGCCGGTGTGCGCCTGGACGCCTCGAAGCTGGTCCGCCAGGTCGGCCCCGCGAAGGCCCCCCTCACGATCGTCGACGGCGTGTCCTTCAGCATCCTGCCCGGCGAGATGGTGGCCATCATGGGCCCCTCGGGTGCCGGCAAGACCTCGGTCCTGACGACGCTGGCCGGCTACACGCCGCCGAGCACGGGCCACGTCTACATGGACGGCCTCAGCCTCTACCACCACTACGACGTCTTCCGCAGCGCCATCGGCTACGTGCCCCAGGAAGACGTGATGCACCGCACGCTGACGGTGGAGGAGGTGCTCCGCTACCAGGCGCGCCTGCGCTACCCGGGCGAGATCACGGACGCGGAGATCGACGAGCGGATCACGGTCGTGCTGCGCCAGCTCGATCTGGACAAGCAGCGCACCTCGCTGGTCGGTGACGCCGTTCGCCGGGGCCTCAGCGGGGGCCAGCGCCGGCGCCTGAACGTCGCGATGGAGCTGCTGATGGAGCCCTCGCTCCTGCTGCTCGACGAGCCCACCTCGGGCCTCGACGCGCGCTCGGCGATGCAGCTCATCCGCCAGTGTCGCGGCCTCGCCTCCGCCGGCCGCACGGTCGCCATGACCATCCACCAGCCGCGGCGTGAGGCCTTCGACCTCTTCGACAAGCTGCTGCTGCTGACCAAGGGCGGCAAGCTCGCCTACTTCGGCCCGACCAACGAGGCGAAGCGCTTCTTCACCGCCCGCAGCGAGGTCGCCGGGGAGTCCGCGCGCAACCCCGCCGACTACGTGCTCGACGCGCTCGATCCCATCGAGCCCTCCCTCGCCAAGCCCCCGACCTACTGGCGCAAGGAGTACCGCAAGAGCGCGCTCTACGGCCGCTTCATCAAGAGCCGGATGAGCCGCGAGGAGCGCGAGCACGACCGCGAGGCCTCCTCGGGCCAGCGCTCCCAGGTGCGCAAGGCCAACCCGGTTCGCCAGCTCTGGAACCTGACCCGCCGCTACGCCCTGCTCAAGCTGCGCGACCGCCAGGCCCTGCTCGTGCAGATGGCCCAGTCGCCCATCATCGGCCTGCTCGCGGTCCTGCTCTTCTTCAAGGGACGCTACTCGCCGCTGGCGCTCGAGGACGACATCACCCCCACGCTGTTCGTGGTGATGGCCGCGGCGGTGTGGTTCGGTTGCTCCAACGTCGCCCGCGAGATCGTGGGCGAAGCCGCCATCTTCAGACGGGAGAGGATGGGTCGGCTGAGACCGGGGCCCTACCTCCTGAGCAAGCTGATCGTGCAGGGCACCCTGATCGCCCTGCAGGTGAGCCTGCTGCTGGCGATCGTGATCCCCTCGATCCCGCTCCAGGGCGGCGTCGGGCTGCTCTTCGCGGTGTCCCTGCTCGCGGGCTGGAGCGCGATGGCGCTGGGCCTGCTCGTGAGCACGATCGCGCGCACCGAGCTCCAGGCGATCCAGTACGTGCCGCTCGTGATCCTCCCGCAGATCATGCTCTCGGGGATCCTCCTGCCGGTCGCCGGCGCGAAGGCCACCCCCATGGCCACCTGGCTGAGCAAGCCGATCCTGCTGCGCTGGGCCTACTCGGCCTCGCTGCACGTGGAGATGGCGGAGAACACGAAGCGCGGCAAGAAGGCCCTGAGCATCGCCGGGGCCAAGTACTGGGATCGCAACGGCTTCGGCGGGGACACCCTGCTGTACGACGTCGCCGTGATGGGCGGGCTGGGGCTGGCCTGCGTGGCGCTGACGTGGTTCCTGCTGTCGCGCCGCGATCGGCGCTGACGAACCCTTACGCGGGCGCTGCGGATCTTCACGCGGCTCGGAACCAGGATCATCGGGCACCCCGGAGATCCCCATGCACCGACTGCTCCCCCTCCTCGTCCTGCTCGCCGCCTGCGAGTCGAACCTGGCCGATCTGGACTCCTGCGACGAGTCCGAGACCCTGCTCGACGTCTCGCTGGCGCCCGGCGCGGGCATTGGCTACGCGCTGCCGGCGGTCGCCGGGGGATGCAGCGACGGGAGCTTCGTGGTGGAGAGCAACTCCATCCCCCACTACACCTTCGTCGCGCTGACGCCGAACGCCCTCGAGGCCGTCGACCAGCACTGGGAGCTGCCCCGCGATCCCACCGAAGCGGCCAGCGCGAGCGAGCTGCCCCTCCTCGGTCAGATCGCCTTCACGGTGACGGGCCTGCCCATCTTCGGACCCAACGAGGCGGCCCAGCCCGACCCCTACGGCGACCCCGTCTACAACGGCATCACCGACGGCTGCTTCGGCCACACCGCGATGGAGTACCACAACCACGCGCTGGCCCAGAAGTGCCTCACGGCCGAGGGCCTGGTCTCCGAGCCCTGGACCCTCGCCGACCCCGATCCCAACGAGGAGTCCCCCGTGCTCGGCTGGGCCCTGGACGGCTTCCCCATCTACGGACCCTATGGCTGCGTGGACGGTGACTGCGCCGAGGTCGTGGAGTTCGTCAGCGGCTACGAGCAGATCGCCGACCCCTCCACCTACGCCTGGGACGCCCACGAGTACCGCGAGTCGAGCGAGCCCACGGTCCTGGACGAGTGCAACGGCCGGGTCGGCCCCGACGGGACCTACCGCTACCACGCCACCTCGACCTTCCCCTACATCCTGGGCTGCTACCGCGGGACGCCGCTGTAGCCCTCAGGCCTCCGCGATCTCGCCCATGGGCACCGTGCCCGTCGCCATCGCCCGCAGGCTCTGCAGCGAGGTGTCGGCCATGTTCAGGACCTGGAGCCGCGTGCCCACGAGCTCCCGGAAGAAGGGCAGCCCGCCCCGCGCCTGGTAGCTCAGGGTGAAGCGCACGGTCGTGAAGCCCGAGGAGCGGCCGAAGAGGCGCCACCCCCACTCGACGCCCTTCATGCCCTCGGTGAACGGCGTGTCTCCGCCGACGGCCTGCCAGGCGAGCTCCTTGCCCGGCCGCCAGGAGGTGACTTGGGCCTGGACCTGCGGGGCCGCCTCGTTGTGTTGGTAGTGCAGGAACAGCCGGCCTTCCGGTCCGGCTTCGCTGCCTTCCTCCCAGCCGGCCGAGATGACGTGCGCCATCCAGGCGGGCCAACGGTCGAGGTCGATCAGCTGCTCCCAGACGAGATCGGAGGGCAGGGGGATGTCGAGTTCACGGCTCAGCACGGTCATGCAACGAGGGTGCCCCGCAAGTTTCCCCCTGTCCATGAGCGCCGCCTGTGGGAAAACGCGTGATGATCGATCGTGGATATCTCACTTGATATCATCGGATCTGCTTCGAAGCAGGAAATGCTGGACTGGTCTCCAGTCATGAACCTTCTTCCACACCTTCGAGTCGATCACTTGTGGGTACAAACCCGATCTACTTGCGCATGCGAAGGGATGGCCCCTCGCATTCGGCGCCATGCTTGGCGTACACTCCCACTGCCTTTCGGGAGCCCCACGTG
>JAJDAI010000670.1 GCA_029261955.1 Deltaproteobacteria bacterium
TGGTCGAAGACGCGCTCGTCGACGACGGCGAGCCACCAGCGCCCGACGTGGGCGTTGAGCAGGCTCGACTCGGCGGGCAGCTCCTCGTCCAGGGCCTCCAGGAAGACCGCGCGGTCGCCGAAGCTCCAGGCCTCCACCCCGTCGATCTCGCCGAAGCGGCGGACCCCGTCCCGGGTCAGGTACCAGGTCAGCGGGCCTTGCTGCCCCCAGAGCGGGAGGGTGGCGACGGCGTCGCGGTGCTCGAACTCGGTCGCGAGGAAGGCTGCGGCGGCCTCGTAGTCGGGGCGGGTGGTGGCTTCGGGCAGGCGGGCCGTGAGCAGGGCGGCCGCCACGATCCAGATTAGGGCCAGTGTTCCCCGTGCCGCCTGGCTGCCTCGGCTCCCCCCGCCTCCGAACAGGCCGATGCCGCCGAGGATCGTGACGATGGGCAGGAACCAGCAGACCCAGCGGAAGCCCCAGAACACCCGGCCGCCGAGCAGGGAGACCAGGTTGCCGTGCAGGAACATCGCGCCGCCCAGGAAGGCCGCGGCCATCGCCAGGAGCAGCAGCCCGAGCGGGCGGTCCTCGCGCAGGGTCACGACCAGGCCGCGGCCGGCGAGCAGGAGCAGCGCGAGGGCACCCCAGGGGGTCGCAGGCGCGACGCCGGCGCCGACCGCGATGAAGCGGGAGAGGAAGACCCAGAGGCCGGGGTCGCGGGGGTAGGTGTCCGCGAAGAGCTGCGTGTCCAGGGCGACCGGCGTGAACCAGGCGAAGTGCACCAGCAGCCAGAGCAGGGGCAGCGGGGCGGCCCACATCAGGGTCTGGATCGCCCGGTGTATCGCGCCCAACCAGGCCTCGGAGCGCCAGCGAACCAGGGCGAGCACCCCCAGGGCCATCGCGATCGCGACGCCGAAGAAGGCCACGGTGTAGTGGCACAGGAAGCCCACGGCGAGCAGGCCCCAGCCGCTGAGCCAGTGGCTGCGTCGGCCGCTGCGCAGGGCGGTCAGGAAGCGGTCGAGCGCGGCGACGCAGACGAAGCCGACCAGGGCGTAGGGGGTCGCGTCGCGACCGAAGTGCACGGCGGGGCCCGCGAAGGCGAAGGCTGCGGCGGCGGCCAGTCCTCCGGGAATGGAGACCCGGCGGCCGAGGCGCCACACGAGCACCAGCGTGCCGAGCGAGAAGAGCAGCGCCGGGAAGCGGAGCAGCGCCTCGTGGTCGCTGAGCGCGCCGAGCAGGGCGAGCAGCCAGTGGTACAGCGGCGGGTGGGTGACCTCCACCGAGCTCGGCCGGGTCAGGCCCTGGGCGAGGGCGTCGAGCAGCGCGGGGTGCTCCGCGGCGATGCGGGCCGTGCCCGGGCCGTAGGTGTGCTCCAGGAGCTCGAGCGGACCGAAGAGGCCCGGGACGCGCAGGGCGGCGGCGAAGGCCAGCAGGGCGGCCAGGAGGCCCTTCTCGCGGGCGCTGGGGGCCGGGGTGCGCGGCGTCTTGGCGAGCGGGGCCGCCCGGTGGTCCAGGATGCGTGAGGGCAGGGGAGGGGGCGCTGGCTCGTTGCGCAGCACGGCGACGAGGGTCCGGGCGCCGCTGGCTGCGTCCAGGCGCCAGCGGATGGCCCAGAGAAGCAGCAGGGCCCCGCCGAAGAAGAGCACCGCCAGGACCGAGGGGACCAGCCAGTAGGCGGGCACGGGCGTGGTGGAGGCGCGCAGCTTCGCCATCGTCGGCGGCACGCTGCGGAGCACGGGGGAGGCGGGCGGCGCGGCGGCGTCGAAGGGCAGCAGGTCCAGGGGGCGGACGAAGAGGAGGTCCTGGCCGTCGGGGATCTCGACCTGCTCGTGCAGGAGGAGCCAGGCGTCTCCGCTTCGGTCCCCGTACTCCAGTGTGAAGGCGCCGCCCTCGGCCACCGGGCCCTCCGCGAGCGGGGGGCGCCCGGCGGTGAGGTCCAGGCTGTCGACGACGCTGACCCGGTAGTGGGCGTGGGGGCTCCAACCCGCGACCCGCCCGGAGAGCTCCGCCGCCTGCGCGGAGGGGGCGCCGAGCAGCAGCCCGAGCAGGAGCAGGGCGGCGCTGGCTCCGCGGGTCGGAGGCCGCGCGAAGGCCAGCAGCGCGAGCAGGAGCCAGGCCAGGGCGGCGGCCGCGAGGGAGGCGTTGAGCCCGGGGGGCACGAAGGAGAAGCGGAGCTGGTGGCTGCCGGCCGGCAGCAGCACGCCGCTGTGCACCTGGTTGACCGGGATCGTCTCGAAGCGACGCCCCTCGGCGTCCTGCACCCGCCAGCCCGGGTGCCACCGCAGTCGCTTCACGGCCAGGTGAGGCCCCTCCGAGTCGGTGGTGAGGAGCCCGTCCGCGCAGGAGACCTCGGCCGGCGTCAGCTCGCCCAGCTCCTGTTCCACCAGCGCGGGCCCGGTTCCCGCCGGCCGCGCGAGCAGCCGCCGCACGCGCTCGGGCGCCGAGTCCACGAACTCGACGCTGGAGGCGGCGAAGCAGGGCGGGGGCGGCGGGGGAAGCTGGAAGGCGACCACGTCGCCCCAGGAGGCGAGGGCGACGCCGTGCAGGGCTGCGGTGCGGGCGCCGAGCCCGTCCGGGTCGCCGAAGAGGCTCTGGAGCACGTACTCGACGGCCCGCACGTCGTGCACGGCCTCCGACAGGGGGGCCAGGGCGTCCAGCTGGCGGCGGGGCGGGAGCTTCGAGCGCCCGGCGAGCTCGAAGGCCCCCGTGGCGAGGGCCTGGTGCGGCGGGCGGGGCCGGTGGAGCAGGTCCGCCTGCATCGCCGGGCCGTCCACCTCGACCGCGGAGGTGTCGTTCTCGACCTCGTCGCGCTCGGCGGCGGGCGCGTGCTCCTGCTCCGTGGCGAGCAGGGCATCGGCGCCCTCGGCTTGCGCGGCGGCGAAGCGGGAGTCCCAGGCCGAGGACAGCTCCTGGAGGTCCAGGTGGGGCTGCGTCACGGCCGGCATGCCGCGGGCGAGGTCGTCCAGGGGCTCCGAGGGCACCGCGAGGTGGGCGCGGAGCGAGAAGCCCGCGAGGTCGGCCAGCGCGACGAAGAACACCAGCTGCGCCGCCCGCATGCGGGAGCGCCCCGGTCGCATGAGGAGCCGGGCGACCAGGGCGAGCACCAGGACCGCCTGCGCCAGGCCCGCCGCCGCGACCAGACGCGCGTGGCTGCTGTGGAAGCCCCAGTCCGCGAGCACCCGGATCGCGGCGAGCCCCAGCAGCGCCGCCCCGATCTGGAGGGCGCGGTTCCTCGTGCTCGCCCGGCCGGCCAGCAGCCGGTCGAAGCCGCGCGCCGCCAGCACGGCGAGGGGAATGCTCGCCAGCACCGGGTAGACCAGGTTCACGGGGTGGGTGAGCAGGGTCAGGGGGGCGAAGACGAACTGCGAGAAGGGGAGCTTCGTGCCCGCGAGCACCAGCAGGGTCGCCCAGATCGCGAGCCGGGCGTCCGCGCCCTTCGGCCGCAAGGCGAGCAGCCCCACCCCGAGCCCCAGACCCAGACCGATGTCCCGCTCCACCACGAAGGCGTTGGGCATGAGCCAGCCGGGCAGGGCGGCGAGTCCGAGCGCCTGACCCGGCGGCGAGGACAGCGCCGCGAGCATCGAGCCCGAGCCCTCGATGCGGGACTCCAGCAGCATGGGCACGAACCCCGGCGCGCCGCCGAGCACGCCCAGCACGAAGACGAGGGCGAAGCCCGGCAGGTCGCGCCCGCGCACGAGGCCCCACACGCCCAGGGCCGCGCAGGCCGCCGCTCCGAGACGCAGGTGGCTGCCCAGGATCAGCAGGGCCAGCGCGGCGCCCCCGGCGGCGAGCCAGCGACGGCGCTGCGGGCCCTTCGCCTTCTCGAGGCAGCCGAGGACCACGGGGAACCACAGGAAGGTCGCCCAGGTGTCCACCTGGTAGTCGACAAAGGCGGCCGCCCCGAGGGGGCCGAGCACGACGGCGGCGCCGGCGAGGATGGCCGAGGGGTCGGTCGCGCCGCGCAGGCGCGCGAGCCAGCGCACCGCCGCGAAGGTGCCGAGGGCGTGCAGCAGCGCGGCGATGCCCAGGCCGAGCAGCGGCGGCAGCAGGGCCAGGATCATCGCCGGGTAGAAGGGGCCGAAGGGCACGACGTCGGCGAAGAGCGAGATGCCGCCCAGCTTGCCGGGCACGTACCAGGGCGAGGTGCCCGAGGAGAGCGCGTGGGCGAGCCACTCCCAGGCGGGGATCGAGTAGTAGAGCGCGTCGTCGGGGATGTCGACGCCCTCGCCGATCAGCGAGGGCACAGCCGCGGCCGCCACCAGGAGGAGGGCGACAGCGAGCGGGCGGTTCACGGCAGATCGGACAGCAGGGCCGCCCGCTCCCTCGCTCGATCACGCAGGACCGGCCAGGCCGCCAGGGCGTCGGCCAACTGGAGGCCGACGAGCAGGTTGCCTTCGACGCTGAGGTGTCCCTCGCCGGCCAGGAAGAAGCTCTTGGGCTCCGCGCGCAGGCGCTTCCAGACCGGGCCGAGGTCCACGACGGGCACGGCGCCGTCCTCGAGCTGATCGTGCGCCGGTGGGCAGCCGCGGCAGAAGCTGGGGTCGTCGAAGGCCTCGCGGTCGGTCAGCAGGACCACCGAGGCCAGGGTGCCCCCGGCCGCGCTGAGGCGGACGAGCTCGTCGACGTTGGCCCGGAAGTGGGCCGCAGGCGGCTCCGTCGAGCCGGTGCCGAGGTGCGGCCGGGCGAGGCGAGTCCAGCCCAACCACAGCGCCCGCGGCAGGTACATCGTGCGGAGGAAGCTGCGCCAGGCGCCGGCGATGGGCGGCTGCGCGCAGCCCTGCGCCCGGGGCGCCAGGTCGTCCGGGGAGACGTTGAAGAGCACGAGGTCCGGCTTCAGGGGCAGCACGCGCGCCTGGAGCGTGGCGATCGCGTGGCTGGGGCCGTGGCCCGGAACGGCGAAGTTCAGGACCTCGTTGGCGATGCCGTGGCGCTTCAGGGATGCGGACAGCACCTGGGCGTAGCTGTCCTCCTCGTTCACGCCCTGGCCGAAGGCGAAGGAGTCGCCCAGGGACGCGATCCGGAGCACGCCCGGCCGGGGGCTCGCGTCGATGGCGGCTCCGCGCGCGCCGTGGCGGTTCACGCGGATGCGGGAGCGGGCGATCTTCTGGAGCCAGCCCGAGTAGTGCGTCTCTGCGCCGGGCTCGAGCTCGACGCAGGCGTCGCCCGGCGCGGCGCGGAGCACGTCGGCGTGCCCGTAGTTGCCCATGAGCATGTGCAGGCCGGACTCGAGCATGAAGAACGCGATCAGGCCCGCGATCAGCGCGCGTCGCCCACCCCCCTCGCGCACGCGAGGCAGATCATCGTGGTTCGTGTCCGCCATGCGCCCAGTGTGCGGGTCGGAGGGTCCTCACCGCAACCGGAGGCGCGCGCCGCTTGTGGCGGCGGTCTTCGCCGGTCACTCTGGGGGGACATGCGCATCGCCATCCTCCAGCAAGGTGCCGTCGACGAGTCGCTCGCCCTCGCGGACGTGGCGGCCGTGCTGCGGGAGGAGGGCCACGATCTGCGCCTCTTCCTGCAGAAACACGAGCGCGACTTCTTCGGGGCCATCGAGGCCTGGCGCCCGGAGCTCGCTGTCGTCCAGGCCGCCTTCATGGCCGAACCCTGGATGCGGGAGACCCTGGCCCGCTTGCCGAGCAGCCTGCCGCACGTGCTCGTCGGTAC
>JAJDAI010000068.1 GCA_029261955.1 Deltaproteobacteria bacterium
CGTGAAGCCGTCGTTGTCGACATCGAAGCCCTCGTCCACCTGGCCGTCGCAGTCGTCGTCGGTGGCGTTGCAGGTCTCGATCGCGTTGGGGTGGATCGTCGGGTTGCTGGGGCTGCAGTCGCCGCCGCAGGAGGTCCAGCCGTCGCCGTCCGTGTCCCAGCCCTCGTCGATCTGCGAGTCGCAGTCGTCGTCGACCGAGTTGCACTGCTCGAACGCGCCGGGCCGGATGGCCGCGTTGTTGTCGTTGCAGTCGCCGTTGCAGGACGTGTAGCCGTCGTTGTCGTTGTCCCAGCCGTCGTCGGTGACGCCGTCGCAGTCGTCGTCCTGGTTGTTGCAGGACTCGTAGGCGCCCGGGTAGATGGACGCGTTGTAGTCGTTGCAGTCGACGTCGTTGCAGTGCCCGTCGTTGTCGTTGTCGATGCAGGGGTCCGGCGGGTCGAAGCCGATGGCGTAGAGGTCGAAGACCGACGCGGTGTTGCAGGAGCTCGAGAGGATCGAGCCGCCGCCGGCCGACGCGATGCCCACCGAGGCGCCGGCGCCGTAGTCGTCGGACGAGTTGTTCGCGTCCACGTCGAGGTAGTGGAACTCGATCCGGCCGTCCGTGTAGAGGATGGCCTCGAAGGTCATGCCGTCGGAGCCGCTGAAGGGCACGATCTGCCACCACTCGATGACCGTGATGGTCTCGAAGGTGTTCGGGTGCTGGCCGCCCGTCACGTAGACGCCCGCGTCGATGTCGAAGGAGCTCGACGGGTCCATGTCGTCCCAGAAGGGGGCGATGAGGGGCTGGCTGTTCGAGGGCGGGCAGCTGTTGATGAAGGAGATCGACGAGCCGCCCGAGCCCAGCGTGATCGCGCCGTTCGAGTGCACCCGCATCTGCGTGTAGGTGCTGCCGTAGAACGGGAAGGAGAAGCCGATGTTCGCCACGACGCTGTCGTCGTCGCCCAGGCCGAGCGGGGCGGTGTTGCCCGTCAGGTAGCCGAAGGGCGGCCCCGCGACGTGGGCGGAGTCAGCCCAGGTGTAGCCGAACGCATCGGGTCCGCCGCTTGCAGCGAGGGCCGATCCGGGTAGGGCGAGGAGCGCGATCGCGATCGCGCGTGTCAAGAAATCGTCAAGACGCACGAGGGCAACATAGTGCGGCCGCCCTGCGGGGCCAAGGGGCGTCCGCAGCCCGGGTCTCCCGGTCAAGGCTCTCCCTTGCGAGGGGTTCGGGGGACGGGTAGAAGGCGTCACCGTCGGGTCCCCGGCGCTTCCCGACATACAACGGAGCAACGGCCCATGTTCCGCCTCGGCTTCTCGACCGATCAGCTCGACGACGCACAGATCGCAGCGCTTGAGCGCCTGCGCATCCAGTGCTCCTCCGACATCCTCACCATGACGTCGCTCGCCGGCTCGGGGCACCCCGGAGGTTCCCTGTCGAGCCTTCCGGCGCTCCTGTTGCTCTACGCGAACGCGAAGGTCAGCCCCGACGAGCCGCTCGCCGCAGATCGTGACCGGCTCTTCGTGAGCCACGGGCACATCTCCCCGGCGATGTACTCGGTGCTCAGCGCGTTCGGCTACTGCGACCGCGACGAGTCGATCTACAGCTTCCGGCGCTTCGGCTCCCAGTTCGGCGGACACGTCGAGATGGGCGTGCCCGGCGTCGAGTGGAACACCGGCAACCTCGGTCAGGGCCTCTCCGCCGCGGTCGGCTCGGCGATCGGCGCCCGCCTCGCGGTCGCGGATCCCAAGAAGGACCTGCGCGAGCAGAGCGGCGCCGCCTGGAAGGTCGCCTGCCTGATGGGCGACGGCGAGCAGCAGAAGGGCCAGCTGGCCGAAGCGCGCCGCCTGACCGTCAAGTACGGCTGCAACAACGTCGTCGCCATCGTCGACTGGAACAAGCTGCAGATCGGCGGCGACATCGAGCAGGTCATGCCGCACGACATCGCGGCGGACTGGGCGGCCGATGGCTGGAACGTCATCGAGGTCGACGGCCACGACTGGAACGCCTTCTACGGCGCGCTCAAGGCGGCCTGGAACAACGAGACCGACGCGCCCGAGCGCCCCACGGTCATCCTGGCCCGCACGATCATGTCCTACGGCATCCCCTCGATGCAGGGCATGGCGAAGTGGCACGGCCAGACCCTCGGCCGCGACGCGCTGCGCGACGCCCTGGCCGAGCTCGGCGGCGAGGACCGCTTCGACGCCCTCGAGGCGAAGCGGGACGCGATGCCCAAGGGCGAGCTGCACCACAACTTCCCCGAGGTGCCCCCGCCGAAGCTGCAGATCGGCCCGCCGATCGTCTACGGCCTCGACAAGAAGACGGACTGCCGCTCGGCCTACGGCGCGGTGATGACCGAGCTGGCCGACGCCAACAACGCCGAGCGCACGCAGGTCGCGGCCTTCTCCGCCGACCTCGAGGGCTCGGTGAAGCTCAACGGCTTCCACGCGAGCAGCCCCGCGGGCTTCATCGAAGGCGGCATCCAGGAGCACAACTCGGCGACGGCCTCGGGCCGCCTGTCGCGGGAAGGCTTCTCGGTCTTCTTCAGCACCTTCGGCATCTTCGGGGTGACCGAGGTCTTCAACCAGCAGCGCCTCAACGGCTTCAACCGCGCCAACCTCAAGCTCGTCTGCACGCACTGCGGCACGGACGTGGGCGAGGACGGCCCGACCCACCAGGTCGTGGACTACGCCGGCCTGCTGCGCTCGACCTTCGACTGGGACGTCTACTTCCCGGCCGACCCGAACCAGTGCGACCGCGTGATCCGCGCGATCGCCGACCGCCCCGGCAGCCAGTTCGTCGGCATGGGGCGCAGCAAGCTGGACGCCATCTCCAAGCCCGACGGCAGCGGGCCCTTCTACGACGGCACCGTGGGCTTCGAGCCCGGTCGCGCGGACGTTGTCCGTGAGGGCGACGACGGCGCGATCCTGGCCGTGGGCCGGGTGGTCGGCGAGGCGGTCGCAGCGCACGACCTCATCTTCGAGCGCACCGGCAAGCGCATCCGGGTGGTCAACATGGCCAGCCTGCGCCCCTACGACGCCGACGCCATCATCGACGCCGCCGACACCGGCTTCGTGCTGACGGCCGAGGACCACCACCCCGACACGGGGCTCGGCGGCCTGACCGCGCTGGCCCTGGCCGACGCCGGCATCGCGACCCGCCTGCACCGGGCGGGCATCGACGAGTGGCCCGGCAGCGGCAAGCCCGACGACATCTTCGCCGCCTTCCAGCTGGACGCCGAAGGCCTCGCGACGCGCGTCATCACGGCCCTCGGGTAGCACCGCGCCCCGCAACGTCGCGTTTCTCGCTAAACCGATTCTCCGTCCTTCGACGAGGTGATCCCATGACCCGACTGCTCGCTCTATTCGCCCTGCTCCTGCCCACCGTCCTGGCTGGCTGCCCCAGCACGGGCGACGACGACGACTCCGCGCCCCCCGCCGACGACGACGACGTGGCCGACGACGACGACGCGACCGGGGACGACGACGACTCGACGCCCTGCGAGATGGACCCCTGCGAGACGACGGCCGACACGGGCTACGTCGGGGGCACCCTGCTCCTGCCCGACGGCACCCCCGGCTCCTGCCTCGTGCTGACGGTCTGCAGCGACGCGCAGTGCATCTTCACGAACGCGTCCGAGGACGGTGAGTTCTGCGTCGACGGCCTCAACCCCGACGACTACGTGGTCCACAACCTGAGCTACCCCGGCGAGGACGCCATGGTGGACATGTTCCAGTGGTCGAGCTTCTACGACTTCGCCCCGGTCGTGGCCGGTCAGGCGACGACCTTCCCCGAGGACTTCGTGGTCCCCGAGGTCAGCGAGGCCATCGGCGACCTCGTGGGTGACACGTCCATCGCCTACTTCAACGGCGAGCTGCAGCTCGACTTCGACGCGCAGTACCTGCACTTCCCCCCGCCCTCGAACAACAACCCCGCCCCCACGCTCGGCGCCGTGAAGCTGCCCGAGAACCGCTGGCCCACCAACGGCCTGCTGGACTGGGGCATCGTGGCGGCCTGGCACTTCGCGCCGTTTGAGACCGCCCTCATCGAAGAGGCCGAGCCCGACGACATCGAGCACGAGTTCGACATCACCATCAACGTAGGCCCGCAGGACCCGGCGATGGAGTACGCGCTGCTCTACGCGCACTACCAGGACATCACGGCCGACATCGCGACCGGGCACTTCACGGAGGCCCCGGCGGTGCTCGCAGCGGACAACGAGACCATCACCGGCCAGGTGAAGGTCGCGGGCGCCCTGCTGCTGGTGAAGCGCTAGCGCGGTTCGGCGGCCTCGAGCGCCCGCTCGAGCTCGCGCTGGATCTCCTCCTGGGGCACCGGACCGGCCTGGACCCGGTTCAGCAGGCCTTGAAGCAGCTCGTGGCTGCCCTTGCCCCGCGGGATGCGCGCGGCGGCCAGCAGGGCCGCGACCTCGCCCGATCCGGGCGGACCGTCCCCGTCGAAGCGACCGGCGTACCAGACCGCGAAGGCCTCTTCCTGGGCCGCGAGGGGCTCGAGCTGTTCGACCTCGCCTGCGGCGTCCCGCGCCGAGCGCCGCAGCATGCCGGCGAAGGTGTCGGAGATGAGCCTGAGTTCGCCGTCCAGCGGCGCCGCCGGGCCGTCCTCGGGCCAGACCACGGGGGCCCAGGCGTCCACGGCGCCGTCGGGCACCCAGGGCGTCCAGCCGGCCGGCGCGAGCGCCCCCCGTTCGAGCACCGCGCCGCCGTCGACCGCAGCCAGGCGAACCTGACGCCGGTGGCCCGCCGACAGGGCCAGCACGATGATCGCCCCGACGATGCCCACCAGCACCGCCGCGCGGGGCAACCACCAGAGCAGCTCCTGCTCGGGCAGGAAGGGATCGTCACCAGGCCGCCTGGGGCTGGCGCCGGGCGTTGTGTTCGGAGGCGGGTCCATGCCTCCGAGGATAGTAGACTCCGCCGACCATGACCTACGAAGAGCCAGAGGAGGAGTTCGTCACCCCGTCCGGGGAAGCGGCGGAGCTGTACGCGCGGGACGGCACCCCCTGCGCCACCTGCACCTGCTCCTTCATGACCCTGCGCAAGGGCGCGGGCACGACCCTCGGCTTCGAGTCGGGCGGCGGCCTCGTCCTGCGGGTCTGCCGCATCGGGCGCGAGCCGCTGGTGGCCGACGAGGGCACCGAGGAGCTGTGGTGTGACGACTACAAGCCCTTCTCCGATCTGGTGCCGCTCAACGGCGACGACCTGACCGCCCTGCAGACGGACTGCACCCGGGGCTTCCTGGCCGACCTCGCGCAAGGCGTGCGCCCCCTGCCCCGCACCTCGGCGGACCTGCGCTGGTACGACCGCGGGCTGCGCGAGGGCTGGCTGCCGCCCCACCGCATCGAAGAGGCCCGCCTCGACCGCAACGACCACCTGCGCGGGCCCTGGAACCAGTTCAAGGTCGTCGGCGTGACGCCCGCCTTCGGCGACGGGCACACCCCGGCCGTCGGGCGCGCGATCCTCCAGGCCATCGACCGGCGGAGCTACCTGCTGGTCGACCCCGACTCCCCCGAGGTGCACGGCCACGCCCAGCCCCACGGCTGGTGGGTCAACCAGGTCAGCACCGGCGCCGCCCTGCCGCTGGAGTCCACCATCGAGGCGAAGCCCGGCCACCGCGTGCTCGTGCTGCGCGGCGGCGAGCGGGCGCTCTCTCGACACGCCTACCGCTACCTGCCGGCCGACGAGCTGGACAGCGAGCTGGAGCGCATCGCGGACGAGACCCTCGAGGCCGCCCGCTCGGCCTTGAAGCGCAAGAACAAGGTCGTCGCCGGGATCCTGGCGAAGCAGGGGCTTCGCGCGCGGCCCGGGCACGCGGGCCTGGCGCAGCTGCTGGAGGAGCTGGGATGAGGGGGCGCGCTCGAAGCGCAGCCGGTGCTCCGCGGCGAGGGCGCGCGGTTCGCGAGCTCCGATGAGCCGAGCACGAGCTCCCCGGCCACGACCTCGCAGCTCAGCCTGACGGCAGAGCACCCCATCGATCTGCTGGACGCCGCGCTCTTCGGAGCTCCGGAGCTGCTCCCGATCGACGTCTATACTCCGTCCCCGTGACCAAGCCGCCCAGCGAAACACACAGCCGGATCGGTCTGCTGATCGTTCTTCTGGTGGCCCTTGGCTTCGTGACTCACCGCGTGCTGATCGTGCTCTCGGCCGGCGACTTCCTCTACCCGCTCGAACCGAGCGAGGCGAAGAACAGCCAGATCGCCTGGGATCTGCTGACAGGACGGTTCGGCGAGCCCGGCTACCGGCTGTTCAACTACGTCGCGAACAACGGCTCCATCCACCACGCCTCCTACTCCTCGGCCGCGCTGGCCTACCTCGCCACCTCCACGGTCTTCGGGCACAGCCTCCTGGCGGTGCGCGCGGTGCCGCTGATCGCCACCGGCACCGCGCTCCTCACCTGGATGCTGCTGGTGCGACGCCACTTCGGCTCCGCCGCCGCGGTCCTCGCCGGCCTCGGGGTGTGGTTCGCGCCCACCTTGTTCATCGCGTTCCAGCTGACCTTCCTCGGCTGCCACCCCGAGTCGGTCCTTCCCCTCGCCCTCGCGATGGCCGCGTGGCTGCACTGGTGCGACGGGCGAACGGCGGATCCCCGGGCCTCGGCCCTGCTGGGCGTGAGCTTCGGCTACGCCGCCATCTTCTCGTACCTGCTCTGGCCCTTCCTGGCCTTCATGGCCGCCCTGGCCTTCGTCCCGCCCGTTCCACGGGTCTCCCGCTCCGCGGTCCTGGCGACGGTCGCCGGGCTGCTCGTCGGCCTCTGGCCCCTCTGGATCATCGTCGCAGCAGGCGGCCTCGAGACGCTGCTCGGCAGCGCGATCACGGAGCGGGAGGAGACGACCCTCACCAACACGATCACCGGCGCAGACGTCGACTGGGCCCTCTGGCGACAGACCTTCTGGACCAACATGCCCTTCGGGTTCGAGGACTACGGAGCCAGCCCGAGCAACCTCTCGAACAGCCTCGGCCTGAACCTCCAGTTCGAGCAGGTGACCTACCGCGGGCTGGTGTTCGGACCGCTCGCCCTGCTTCCCTGGGCCTTGACGGAGCGGAACAAGACCGCGAGGCGCCTGGCGCTGCTCGTCGCCCTCGCGCCGACCGCCGTCTATGCGTGGCTCGCCTTCGCGACCCCCTGGAAGCCCTACATCCCGCAGCGCTACTTCCTGCCCTTCGCCTTCTTGAGCTTCAGCGCGCCCGGGATCGCGATCGGGCTGGCGTTGAGCCGGCTGCGCGGAGCCGGTTGGACTCGATGGCTGGGGATTCCGCTGCTCGGGCT
>JAJDAI010000671.1 GCA_029261955.1 Deltaproteobacteria bacterium
AGAGCGGCAGACCAGAGGGGGCGTGGAGTTGATCACGGGCGTGGCCCAGCGCGTCCAGGTAGTTGCAGACCTCCTCGACGTCCGCGGTCGGTGGGGCCGCGCCGGCCTTCGTGTTGGCCTCGTGGTTCAGCAGGTCCATGAGGGTGGCCTGGGTGCCCTCGATCTGCGAGGAGAGCACCGCCTCCTTGCGCACGAAGGCGTAGATGAACCAGTCGAGGGACGGCACCATCTCGCCGGCCAACTCGAGGCGAACCAGCGCGTGCTCGGCGGCACGAAGACGCTCGGCCAGCGCGTCCGCGATGAGTAGGGGCGGAGCTGTTGGGGGCAGGGCGAAGGGGACGAAGGCCCGGACCCGCTCGCCGCCGGCGCTGGTGGTCTGATACTCGCCGGTCGTTCGGATCGACACCACGCCCTCCGCTGGCAAAGGCGGCGTTGGCAACCACCCCGCACGGGAACGGATTCTTTACTAGCGGGCACGCCAAGTCAAGAACGCGTTACCAGTGTCGCCGTGATGGAACCCGGCAAGGATAGGCCGCGACGGGACGCTCCTGGTCTTCTGTCAGGCGCTCTCGACCTTGATCCGTGCCAGCGCCGCGAGGCCGTCGAGGTCCGCCTCTTCCTTCACGAACAGGTTGAAGGCGTGCCCGAAGCGGCTGACTGACGCCCCGTCCTGGGCGGGGTGGGTCGCTGGGGGCTGGTCGGCGGCCCGGGCCGCGACCACCGCCCGCTCCGGCAGGAGGAACACGACCGTGAAGTCCTCCGGTGTGGGAAGCAGCGTGCAGATCGTGAGCTTCTTGCGCTGCACCCGGAGCAGCCACCCCGTCGTCTTCTTGTAGTAGGCCCAGGCGGTGCGCCGGTCGGAGTGCTCGTGCACGAGCGTGTCCAGGAGTCGCTCCCAGAGGGGATGCCGCGCCCCCAGGGCAGCGGCAATCGCGGCTGCGTCGGGCTCGATCGCCTTGTCGTCGAAGATGCTCTTGGCCATGGCGCAGACCGTAGCCGGAGCGGGTCGACCCTGGCCCCCGCGATCCGGGGGTGTCGTCGCCGCAACCGGGAGCGCGATCCCCACATCGAACGGCTCCGGCGCAGCGCGCTACACATGCATGACGCGGGCGCCACCTTCGACGCCACGCACAAGGAGCCGGCCCTGGGGCTGTCGCTCATTGTGGACGGAGTCGGCGCCTGCCTCCTGCCCCGGTCCGAGGAGCGGATCACCGCGGTACATGAGCTTCCTCGGGTTCTTTGCGGACTGCCTGCACACCGTCCACCCGGTCGAGTCCGGGCACCGGGTGGCGCTCACCTGGTCTCTACGCAGCGGCAGGACCGATCTGCCCGACGCGGGCGACGGCCTCGCGGATCTGCGGCACAGCCTGGGACCGATCGTCGAAGACGGCGATCGGCCCGCGACGCTGCTCGGAACTCCTGCAAGTTGGGGCCTCAGAACTGGGGGAGTAGTGACGCGCGCCTCGGAGTCGCCGCGAATGGTGGGGGCCGGCGCAACGAGACGGGCAGATCTCCGACCACGGCGTTAGGATCTCGCTGTCGACGATCCCCGAGGTGAATGCGATGAGCAGAGCAAGCCGCAGCTGGCCGGACCCGCGCGACATCCCGAACTACAGCCCCACCGAGGCGGCGAGGTTCCTGGGCCTGCCGGCCTCCACGCTGCGCTCGTGGACCCGGGGATGGACCTACCGCACTGAATCCGGCGAGGAGCGCCGCGGCGAGCCCTTGATCGAGCTGCACGATTCCGCCAGCAACGAGCTCTCCTTCACCAACCTCGTCGAGGCGCACGTCCTGAGCGCGATCCGGCGTCACCACGGCGTCTCCATGCCCCGCGTCCGACAGGCGCTCGACTACATCGACCGGCACCTCGGCACCCGACACCCGCTCGCGCGGCAAGAGTTCCAGACCGACGGCGTGGACCTCTTCGTCGAGCACCTCGGCCAGCTCGTCCGCGCGTCGAAGGACAATCAGGTCATCCTGGCGGACCTGCTACGCGCCCATCTCCGGCGCATCGAGCGCGACGAGCAGGGCTTGGCGCGGCGACTGTTCTTGTTCACGCGCAGCGAGGGGTCGGATCAGCCCCCGGTCGTGGTGATCGACCCGCGCATCTCGTTCGGGCGGCCTGTGCTCGCGGGAACAGGCATCCCAACGGAGATCCTCGCCGGACGGTTCAACGCCGGTGAGAGTATCGAGGAGCTCGCCGAGGACTACGGCTGCGAGAGCAGCCTGATCCAGGAGGCGATCCGCATCGAGTCGCGCGCCGCGTAGGAGCGAGCCGTGGCCGAAGCCGACAAGCTCGTCTTCTTCATCGACCGGGCCCTCGGCTCACGTCGGGTCGCACAGGCGCTCCGCGAAGCCGGGGCGACGATCGAGGTGCACGACGACCACTTCGCGAAGGACACCGCAGACGAGGACTGGCTGCCCGAGGTGGCCAGACGCGGTTGGGTCGTACTGACCAAGGACCGCCGGATCGCCTACCGCACCCTCGAGCGGATGGCGGTCGCGCGAGCGGGCGCCCGGCTCTTCGTGCTGGTGAACCAGAACATGTCGGGGGCGAGCATGTCTGCGGCGCTGGTGGCGGCGTTGCCGAGGATGGGGAAGTTCGTCGGGTCGGAGGACGCGCCCTTCATCGCGAAGGTGTTCCAGAACGGGCGAGTGGAGGCGTGGCGGACAGCGGAGGAGCTCGGCGAGTCGTCGTGATCAACCGAGCAATCCTTGCCGCGAACTCCGCATGCCGATCGTGGGCCTCCACGTCGTTCGCTGACGCTCCACGTCACTCCGTGTGGTCCCCACGGGGCCCCAGAGAATTGAGCCCAGAATCAACAGCCGTAAGCGGTTGAAATCACTGGTTAGTGGCTGTGGGTTGGCGGAGATGCATGGGAATTTGAGGGGAGTCGCGCGGGTGAGCAAATTTGCGGTAATACCCGGTACTTTCGGGTAGT
>JAJDAI010000672.1 GCA_029261955.1 Deltaproteobacteria bacterium
AGCCCCACCAGCTCGCCCCCCTCGACCTGCCAGAAGCGGTCGACTAGCACGCTGAGCAGGCGCGCGATCCGGCTCCGCGAGAAGGTCGTGAGCAGGTCGTCGCTCAGGCTCAGCTCGACGTCTTCGTTGCGGGAGAGGGCCTCGAGGAAGGCCAGGCGGTCGAACTGCTCCAGGGATCCCCAGTCGACCAGCGCCAGGTCGACCGCGCGGAGCAGGCGGTCGCGGAGGGGGTCCGCGTCCCGGGGGACGCCGGCGAAGTTCTCGGACTGGAGGACCATGGCCTCGAGCAGCTCCGCCGCCCGCTCGACCCCGAGGGCGTCGATCCGCGCGGCCCACTCGAAGACGTTGGCCTGCACCTCGGACTCCACCAGCTGGAGCGGGTCGCGCCGGGCGTCCTGAAGGGCGTGTCGGAGCTCGTGCAGGATGATGCCGGGCGTCAGGTTGAAGCCCACGAGGCGCTGGTGTTGGGGGTCGGTGAGCAGGCCGGGCGGCACCAGGATCGTGTCCGCGGCGGCGCCGTAGAGCATCGAGGCCCGGTGCGCTGCCGGGTCCCCCACGGCGAGCCGCAGGCTGCCCTGGCTGAGCGCCCCGAGGATGGTGGGCACGAATTCGGCCTCGGGGCCGCGGAGGATCGGCAGCTCCCCCCTCGCGATGCGCAGGCGGTCCGCCTCGCCGAGGTTCCAGGTCGAGATCCAGGCGATGGAGGCCAACGTCGCCGCCTCGGCGCCAGCGGCGTGCACGAGGACCGAGGAGAAGAGCGGCTCCAGCACCGGCTCCAGGCGGCCGAGGTGCCGTCCGTAGTCGACGACGACGCCGGCCAGGAGCTCCGCGTCCACCGGGGGCTGGCTCCAGGGCAGGGCGCGGGAGGCCTGGTAGATGAGCGTGAGGGCGGCGAGGTGGCGGGCCTGCTCGAAGGTCTTCGTGTCGGCAAACTCGCCGGGCTGCAGCCAGCCGTCGCCATCGGGATCGCAGAAAGCGAGGGTCTCGCGGGTCGATGGGGACGCGTCGACGAGCCTCAGGCCGCGCAGGTCGAGGGGCACCTGAGTCACCTGCGCGAGGGCTGCTGCCGGCAGCAGCGCGGCCAGCAGAACGAGCCCTTTGACACGACTCAGCATCGGTTCCCCCCAGGCCGGTTGCGGGCCTCTTCTTGCGGCGACATACTGCCGAACTCTACGAACCACCTTGCTCCGCCCGGACCGCGGAGTGCTTTCGGAGCCAGCTCCCGATGATCTTCATCATTGCCGAACCCTGTGTTGGCGTTTGCGATACGGCCTGCGTCGAAGTCTGCCCCGTCGACTGCATCCACCCCGACGAGGGCTGGACCAAGGGCGACGACCCCGCGGGCAAGATGCTCTACATCGACCCCGAAGAGTGCATTGGCTGCGGCCTCTGCGAGCCCGAGTGCCCGGTCGAGGCCGTCTTCGACGAGGACGAGGTGCCTGCGTACTGGAAGGACTACATCAAGAAGAACTACGAGTTCTTCGGTCGCGAGTACAACGGCTGAAAAGCCGCCCTCGCTGAGCCTTCGCGGCGCCCCGCGGCCTTCATCGGTCGGGGGGCGCAGCGCGTTCTGGGCTGTGCTCGCGGAGTGGGCCCCGGCCGTTGCTCCGGGCCTCAACAGGCTCTAGGTTGCGCCGCCACCCCTCGAGGATCCCAAATGCGCCGCTGTTTGCCCCTGCTCGTCCTGCTGCTCGCCGTCGCCCTCATGGCGCCCGGCTCCGCCTTCGCGAAGAAGAAGAAGCGGGGCAAGAAGGGCAAGCAGCAGCCGGTCGAAGAGCCGACGCCCCAGGAGAAGTCCCCCAGCATGTTCGAGCACGTCGAAACGACCGACTTTGTCGGCAACCTCAAGATCGAGCGCTTCAAGCTGAAGACCAACGGGCTCGAAGTCCTGCTGATCGCGGACGACAGCTCCGACACCATCGCCTACCACACCTACTTCGACGTGGGATCGAGCGACGAGGTGGAGGGCAAGACCGGCCTCGCGCACCTCTTCGAGCACATGATGTTCAAGCGGACGAGCAAGTACGACGACCAGTACTTCTCGCGCACCATCGAGGCGGCCGGCGGCCCCGATCTGAACGCCTGGACCTGGCTCGACATCACCGCGTACCACGTGTCTCTCCCCATGGACAAACTGGGGATGATCGTCGACCTGGAGGCCACGCGGATGAATGGCCTGCTCATCGACGAGGCCCAGCTCGACGCCGAGCGCGAGGTCGTCCGGAACGAGCGCCGCTACCGGGTCGACAACTCGCCCGAGGGCGCCATGAGCGAGCAGCTCTGGGCGACTGCCTTCGAGAGCAACCGCTACCACTGGCCGACCATCGGCTGGGACGACGACATCAAGGGCTACACGGTCGAAGACTGCACAGCCTTCTACAAGGACTACTACGCGCCCAACAACGCCACGGTCGTGCTCGCGGGCAACTTCGATCAGGCCCAGGCGCTCGAGCTGCTGGAGGCGTCCTACGGCTCCATCCCGGCGTCCGAGCTGACCCGCCTGGAGCACGGCGAGGAGGCCGAGCAGACCGAGCCGCGCCGCGTGGTGCTGGAGCAGCCCGTCGAGGTGGAGATGTTCCAGCTCGGATACAAGATCCCGCCGCTGACCCACGCCGACTACCCGGCCCTGGCCGTCGTCGACTCGATCCTCTCCGCCGGGGACTCGTCGCGCCTGCAGCGCCGCCTGGTGGACACCGGCCACGCCGCGTCCGTCGGCGCCTGGCTGCCCCCCTTCCAGCACGAGGCGCTCTACGAGTTCTCCGCGACCATGCGCACGGACAAGTCCGCCGAGACCGCCGTGGCGGTCATCCGCGACGAGCTGGCCGATCTGGCCGCGAACCCCGTCGGCACCGAAGAGCTGGAGCGCGCGCGCAACCAGCTCCTGGCGAGCAGCTACGGCGAGTTGACCACCAACTCCGGCCGCGCTGGCTTCGTGGGCTTCAACGAGGTCGCCGCCGGCGACTGGAAGGAAGGCCTGGCCCGCGTCGAGCGCTTCCGCGCCGTGACGGCCGAGGACGTGCAGCGCGTCGTGGCGACCTGGCTCAACCCCAACCGCAGCACCGTCGCGTTCGCCCACCCCAAGGGCGAGGCCTTGGCGAAGGTCGCGAAGAAGCTGCCCGTCGCGAAGGCGTCCACCGAGGAGCTCAAGAGCGTCGTCGGTCGCCCCAGCGAGGGTGAGCCGCCGTGGCCCGTCGGCCAGGTGACCGCCCGCGCGTCCATGGGCTGGACCCGCATGCTGGTCCCCGATCCCACGGTGCCCATGGTCTGGTTCCGCGTCGTGGTGCCCAACGGCAGCTCGCGCGACCCCGAAGGCAAGGAGGGCCTCGCCAACATCACGGCCGAGCTGCTGCTGCGCGGAAGCCAGGACCGGTCCCGCGACGTGTTCGAGCGCACCCTCGAGGGCCTCGGCACCGACGTCGGGGCGGGCGTGGGCGCTGACTCCACCACCATCTCGGGCTCGGTGCTGGCGGAGAACTGGCCGAAGGTGGCCAGCCTGCTCTCCGAGGCGTTCCAGTACCCGGCCTTCGACCAGGGCGACCTGGACGACCTGATCGAGGAAGTGAAGGCGGACCTCGTCGAGGCCCGGAACCACGATCGCAGCCTGGGCAGCCGCTTCTTCGCGGAGGGCCTCTACGCGGGCCACCCCTACGGCCGGCCTGTGTTGGGCACCACAAAGTCGCTGAGCACGATCACCCGCGACGACGTGCAGGGCTTCTACCGGGACTGGTTCACCTCGCAGGGCACCATCGCGGCGCTGCTGGGCGACATCGACGGCGGCGCCGGGGGCGACCTCGCGAAGATCGTCGGCAAGCTCGAGGGCAACACCAACGAGCTCGAATTCCGCGACATGCCTGCCGATCCCGAGGGCCGCACCCTCTGGCTCGTCGACAAGCCCGAGCGCACCCAGGTCCAGCTGCACCTGGGGCATTTCGCCCCCCGGCACGACGCCGAGGGCTACCCGGCCGCCTGGGTCGCGAACGAGGCATTCGGTGGCTACGGCTTCGGCACCCGCCTCATGGGCGAAGTCCGCGAGAAGCGGGGCTGGAGCTACGGCGCCTACTCGCCCATCAACCACTTCAAGGACTTCAGCGCCTGGAACATCTGGGTCTTCCCGGCCGTCGCCGACGCGCTGCCCTGCCTGGAGCTGATCCTGGGCATGTACGAGGAGTTCACCGCCACGGGCATCACCGAGGAGGAGCTGACCTACGCGAAGAGCTCCATCTCCAACAGCGCGGCCTTCTACCTGGACACCCCCTCCAAGCGGCTGGGCTACGCCGTGCGCAAGCTGCGCACCGGCTACGACCCCGTCTCGCTGATCCCGCAGGTCGACGAGGTCACGCTGGAGTCCGCCAACGCCGCGGCCGCGAGCTCCTTCCACCCCGACACCCTCTTCGGCACGCTGGTCGGCACCGCGTCCATGGAGGTCCCCGGCACCGAAGAGGGCACCACCCGCTCGCTGCTGGACGCGCTCAAGGCGCTCCTGGGCGAGGAGGCGGTGCAGGTCGTGCCCTTCGATCGCGAGTAGCGCTCGGACAGTCCGCGGACGTACGCGGACAACGGCAAGGCGAGACGGGACTCCGGTCGAGAGCCGAGAGAACGCAGCGGGCGGCTCGCCCGGCTGCGTTCTGCTCGTTCTGGCATGGCAATCGCACCGTCTGGGGAGGTAGCCAGGAGAAAGTCATGACGCGTCTCGCCATCCTCATCGCAATCACCATGCTTCTCCCCTCCATGGCCTCGGCTC
>JAJDAI010000673.1 GCA_029261955.1 Deltaproteobacteria bacterium
GAACCACGCGACGTTCCTCGCCACGATCAGCGGCAGCGACTTCGCGGCGTAGCCCAGGCCTTCCTGTTGCCGCAGGAAGCGCAGGAACCCGCGCTCGGGCAGCAGGGCGAGCGCGAGGCCCGCGTGCAGCGCCGGCAGGCCGAGCAGCGGCAGCGGGAGCAGGAGGACCCCGCCCGCGATCACGGGGACTGAAGCCATGGCGGCCCAGCCCGAGCGCGGGTGGTGGCTCTTCGCGGAGAAGAGCGCGCGGTGGGTCAGGTAGACCTTCAGGACCGGCCGGGCGAAGCGGTACTGCTGGCCCAGGTAGCCGCGCAGCGAGCCGCGGAAGTGGTGGCCGACGGCGTTGTCCGCGTCCCAGGCCAGGGGCGCCAGCCGGGAGAGCCGCAGGGTGAAGACCATGTCCTCGGTGGACGCGTAGCCCAGGTCGCAGGGAAAGCCGCCGCTGCGCTCGAAGAGGGCGCGCCGCACGGCGAGGTTGGCGCCCGGCGCCGTGTCCACGGTGTCGCCGTAGCCGCGGCGGCGCCAGGCCAGCTCGTGCAGGTTGAAGCGCGCCACCGGCGACGGGTCGAGGCTGCGGTCGTAGCCCCCGGCGACTCCGCCGAGGCGCTCGTTCTGCAGGACCTGCTCGATGCGGCTCAGCCACCCCGGCGGCAGCACGCAGTCCGCGTCGGTGAAGGCCAGGATCTCCCCCCGGGCCACCTCGGCACCGGCGTTGCGCGCGCGGCCCGGCCCCGATCGCCCCGGCAGCGGCACCACGCGGTCGGCGGCCCCCTCGGCCAGGCCCCGCGAGCCGTCGGTCGAGGCGTCGTCCACCACGACGATCTCGTAGCTGTCGTGCTCCTGGGCCTTCAGGCTGCGCAGGCAGGCGGCGAAGGCTTCGCCCCCGTTGTAGACGGGCACGACGATCGAGATTCGGGGGCGGTCGGGCACGAGGGGATCATAGGGCTCGCCGGAAGGGGGCTGGGGTGATCTAGGGTGAGCGCGTGAGGTGGACGCTATTGCTGCTGCTCGCGGGCTGCCTGCCCGCGGACCCCGACGAGACTCCGCCGGACGACGAGCCCGAGCCCCTGTGGTTCGTGGAGGACATGGGCCGCGCCTGCGAGAGCGCGCACGGGGCCCCCACCCCCTTTCTCGAGCGCAGCGCGGGCCCGCTGCTCGCCCCCTTCACCACCGACAACGCGCCCGACGACCTGTGGCCCGACTCCTTCGGCGGCGGCGCCACGGCCGCGGACTTCGACCTCGACGGCCTGCCCGACCTCGTGCTCACGGACCGGGGCTCCCCTCCCCGGCTGCTGTGGAACCGCGGGGCGTTCGTGTTCGAGGAGGACAGCGAGGTCGAGCTCGGCCCCGACCGCCTCGTCATCGGCGCATCGACCGCGGACTGGGACGACGACGGCGACCCCGACCTCTGGATCCTCGCCGAAGGCCCGGACCGCCTGTACCGGAACGACGGCGGTCGCCTCGTCGACATCACGGCCGAGTCCGGCGTATCGGTCGGCGGGCGCAGCCTGGCCGCAGCCTTCGGCGACGTCGACGGCGACGGGCTGCTCGACGCCATCACCTGCACCTTCTTCGGGAACGAGGCCGGCGCCGACACCCTGCCCGCGCCCGACCACGTCTTCGTGGGCGACGGGGACGGCGGCTTCGTCGAGCAGCCCACCCTGCTGCCCGGGCTCCAGCTGGCATCGGGCTGCTTCGCCCTGGCCTTCGCGCCCCTGCTCGACGAGGGGGCCCAGATCGTCAAGGTGCACGACAAGGGCGAGTGGTTCTCACCCGACCAGTTCTTCGTGCAGCGCGGCGGCCTCTGGCGCGACGAGGCCGAGGAGCGCGGCGCGGCCCAGCAACACAGCGGCATGGGCGTGTCGATCCTCGACATCGACGGCGACGGGCACCTGGACATCTGGAAGACCTCGAGCCCCACGGACAAGATCCTGCGCAACCTCGGGGGCGGCGCCTTCATCGAAGCGAGCGCGGCGCTGGGCCTCGAGGTCGAGCGGCCGGGCACCAGCTGGGACGTGGACTCCTGGGACCTGGAGGACGACGGGGACCCCGACGTGCTCGCCGTCAACGCGGGCTACGTGGACCCGAGCCTGCCCGGGGAGAGCCCCCAGCCCGACATCCTGTGGCGCAACGACGGCGGCACGATGGTCCCCCTGGATCCGGTCGACCTCGGTCTGATCGAGGCCTCGGTGGACCGCTCCATCGTGCGCGCCGACTTCGACGACGACGGCGCGCAGGACCTGCTCCTGCCCACCCTCGAGACCGGGGCGCGCATCTTCCAGGGCCGCTGCAGCGACGCCGGCTTCCTGCGCGTGCGGGTCGAAGGCGCGCACTGCCCCCGGGACGGCGCTGGAGCCCGGGTCGAGCTGGACGCGGGCGGCCGGGTCCAGGTCCAGGCCGTCGTGCGCGGTGGCCAATACGCCTCGGCCCAACCCAGCGAGCTGCACTTCGGGCTCGGCGGCGCCGCCCCCGACTCGCTGCACGTCACCTGGCCCTGCGGCACGGAGGCGTGGCTGCGCGAGCTGAGCCCGGACACCCGCATCACGATCGTCGAGCCGGACTGAGCGAGCGGGCTGGGGTCAGACCCCATCTGGCCCACGAGCGGTGCACATACCCGGTCGGGGGTTTCGATTCGAGGGGACTGGGTCTACCCTCGCGGCCCTCGCGCACGCGCGCGCAACTGACCAGGAACTCGAGGAACACGATGTCCACCGCGATCGCTGACCTGCTGGGCGAGGAGGCCTCCCACCTCCTCGATTTCAACACCCCCAAGATCTCCCGGGATCGCCTGCATCTGCCGGGCCCCGACTTCGTCGAGCGCGTGTTCCAGATCTCGGATCGGAACAACCAGACGCTGGGCGCGCTCCAGTCGATCTACGACCACGGTCGCCTCGGCGGCACGGGCTACGTCAGCATCCTGCCCGTCGACCAGGGCATCGAGCACAGCGGCGGCGCGAGCTTCGCGAAGAACCCCGACCACTTCGACCCCGAGAAGATCGTCGAGCTGGCCATCGAAGGCGGCTGCAACGCGGTGGCCTCGACCTACGGCGTGCTCGGCATGGTCGCGCGCAGGTACGCGCACCGGATCCCCTTCGTCGTGAAGATCAACCACAACGAGATGCTCACCTTCCCGAACACCTTCGACCAGGTGATGTTCGGGACGATCGAGCAGGCCTGGAACATGGGCGCGAAGGCCGTCGGCGCGACCATCTACTTCGGCAGCGACAACGCCCGCAGCCAGCTCGTCGCGGTCGCCGAGGCCTTCCAGCACGCCCACGAGCTGGGCATGGCGACCATCCTCTGGTGCTACCTGCGCAACCCCGACTTCAAGGTCGCGGGCAAGGACCACCACGCCAGCGCCGACCTCACCGGCCAGGCCAACCACCTGGGCGTGACCATCCAGGCCGACATCATCAAGCAGAAGCTGCCCGTCTCGAACGGGGGTTACGCCGCCTTGAACATGGGCGACAGCAGCTACGGCAAGTTCGACGACCGCATCTACAACGAGCTCGCCAGCGACCACCCCATCGACCTCGTCCGCTACCAGGTGGCCAACTGCTACATGGGCCGCGCGGGGCTGATCAACAGCGGCGGCGCCTCGGGCGCCAACGACCTCCAGCAGGCGGTGCGCACCGCGGTGGTCAACAAGCGCGGCGGCGGCTGCGGGCTCATCTCGGGGCGCAAGGCCTTCCAGTAGCCCATGGCCGAAGGCGTCGCGCTGCTGCACGCCATCCACGACGCGTACCTGGACGAGTCGGTCACCATCGCCTGCGTGAATCCCTCCTCGAGGGACCTCACTCCGCTCGTGCAGCCTCCATCGCCGCCTTCGTGGCGTCGATGCGGGCCTGCGCGCGCGCGCCGAGTCCCAGGAAGCGCACGACCAGCCACACGACGAAGCGGTTGCCCCAGACAGGGAAGACCCGCTTGATGAGGTCGAAGATGGGCGCCTCGGGCGCGACCATCAGCCGCTTCCGATCCGCGCGGATGGCGGCGACGATGTTGCGGGCCGCGCTGTTCGGCGACATCGCCTTGCGCTGGAAGAACTCGGTGCTGATCGCCTTGCTCTGTGCGTCGTAGCTCTTGTTGCCCGCGACGATGTTCGTGCGCACGCCGCCGGGGTGCACGACGGTGATGCCGATGTGGGTCTGCTCGAGCTCCTCCCAGAGCGACTCGCTCAGGCCGCGCACCGCGAACTTCGAGGCGCAGTAGGACGACTGGGCCGGGATGCCCACGACCCCGAAGATCGACGAGACGTTGACGATGTGGGCCTCGTCGGCGCGCTCGAGGTGGGGCAGGAAGAACTTGCAGCCGTAGTAGACGCCCCAGAAGTTCACACCGAGCACGTGCTCGACGTCCTCGACCGTCTGCTCGCGGAAGGTGCCCTCGACCGTGACGCCGGCGTTGTTGACGACGATGTGCGCGCGCCCCAGCTCCGCTTCCACGGCGGCGG
This sequence comes from Deltaproteobacteria bacterium, assembly GCA_029261955.1. Lineage (GTDB taxonomy): Bacteria > Myxococcota_A > UBA796 > UBA9615 > UBA9615 > CALCXL01. The sequence goes on from JAJDAI010000673.1 coordinate 4,451, forward strand.
GCAGCGCCATCATCTGCTCCTTGTCGGAGACGTCGACCACGTGCACCGAGTGCTTCGCGTCCAGCAGCCCGGCGGTCGCCTTCAGGCCCTCTTCGTTCACATCGACGAGGGCCACGAGGCAGCCCTCCCGGCTCAAGGCCGCGGCGACGGCCCGCCCGATGCCGCTGCCTGCGCCGGTCACGACGGCCACTCGATCGGTCAGTGTGTGCATCGACACACAGTAGCGGGCGTAGACTCCGCGCCGTGCGTTGGCTCCTCATCCTCCTCCTCTCGTGCTCGGCCTCGGTCGAGCACCCGGCCGATCCGCCAGCCCCTCTTGCGGAGCTCACGCCCGCGATCCGGAGCGCCCACCTCGAGCCCGACGGCAGCCCGACCTTCACCAACCGCCTCGCCGGCGAGTCCAGCCCCTACCTGCTCCAGCACGCCCACAACCCCGTGGACTGGTTCCCCTGGGGCGAGGAGGCCTTCGCGAAGGCGAAGGCGGAGGACAAGCCGATCCTGCTGAGCGTCGGCTACTCGACCTGCCACTGGTGCCACGTGATGGAGCACGAGTCCTTCGAGGACCTCGCCATCGCCGCCTTCCTCAACGAGCACTTCATCGCCATCAAGGTGGACCGCGAGGAGCGCCCCGACGTCGACGCTGTCTACATGGAGGTCACGCGCGCGCTGACCGGGCGGGGCGGCTGGCCGATGACGGTCGTGATGACGCCCGAGCGCGAGCCCTTCTTCGCGGGGACCTACTTCCCCGCCCGCACCGGCGACCGGGGTGAGCGACCGGGCTTCGAGTCGGTGCTGCTGGACCTCGCGACGAGGTGGCAGAACGAGCGCTACGACGTGGTCGAGGACGCGAAGAAGCTGACGGCGCGGCTGTCCCGGTCGAAGCGAAACCCGGGGGGCACCCTGCCCGACGAGCGGGCCTTCATCGCCGGCGCGCGGGCCACCGCGGCGAGCTACGACCGCCAGTTCGGCGGCTTCGGTCAGCGGAAGAAGTTCCCCCAGCCCGCGCGCCTGGAGCTGCTGCTCCGCTACCACCGGCGGACGGGCGATCCGCTCGCCCTGGAGGCCGTGACCGGCACGCTGGACGCGATGGCGAAGGGCGGGATCCACGACCGGCTCGGCGGGGGCTTCCACCGCTACACGGTCGAG
>JAJDAI010000674.1 GCA_029261955.1 Deltaproteobacteria bacterium
CCGCGAAGCCGTCGACCACGATCGTGAAGGACGCGCCCGCAGCGGCCTCCCAGCTCACGTCCTCGTCGTCGATGCCGCCGCGGTTCGAGAAGTCCGCGCAGGGCGCCGAGTCGCTGCACTCATCGCCGGCGAGCACGATGAGGTCGAGGTCGTCCTCCAGCCCGGTCAGCGTCGCGGCGAAGACGCCGTCCTCCGGAGCGGTGAAGGTCCAGGCGAGCTCGAAGCTGTCGAGGTTGCCGCCCGTGCAGGCGTAGCCGTCGATGGCGTCCGAGGAGTTGGGGTCGTCGTTGCGGCCGGTCTGGGGGCCGAGGCCGCAGGCCAGGGCCGCGAAGGGCTCGCAGGGCTCGCTGGTGCTGTCGTCGTCGTCCGCGGAGTCGTCGTCGTCGATGAGGTCGTCGTCGTCTGCGGTCGTGTCGTCGTCGTCTGCGGTGCTGTCGTCGTCGTCTGCGGAGGCGTCGTCGTCGTCCGACGAGTCGTCGTCGTCCGAGGGACAGGCGAGCAGCAACGCCAGCAGCAGGATCCAGGGTCGCTTGATCACTCGGAGCCTCCCTCGCGCGCGAAACCGGAGCTCGTCACGCCCTCGCAGTGAAGCAGGAAACCGCCGCCGGGGGCCAGGGACTCAGTTGTTCTCAGCCAGCTCCGCCTGCAGCCGCTCCAGGTCCTCGCGGGTCACGGGGCCCTGGTACTCCTCCTTGCGGAGCGCGTAGATCACGCCGCCGGGCAGCCCGAGCAGGCCCTTCTCGATCCAGAAGCCGATGTGGCCGAAGAGGAAGGAGCGCGCGTCCGGCACCAGCCCCGCGAGCAGCTTGACGAAGGTGAACTCGCGAATGCCTTCGCCGCCGACGGTCGGCCCGACCAGCGTGAAGGACGTCATCACCAGGGCGGCGAAGAGCACGAGGCCCACGTCGGGCGCGCCCTCGGCGATGCCCATGAGGATCCCCCAGTACATCAGCGCGGTCGTCAGGTGCCCCACGATGGCGAGGCCCACGGCCTCCAGCAGCACCCGGCGGTGGCCGGCGTAGGCGGTCGCGGCGTCGAAGACCCGGTCGGCGAAGGCGCGCAGTTTGGAGGTCGGCACGAAGCGCAGCAGGGGCCGCGTCAGCGCCGGGGTCAGCAAGACGGCGAAGAAGCCGGCCGTCGCCACGGCCATGCCGCCGCCGACGATCATCGCCTTCTGTGGATCCAGTCCGGGCAGCAGCTCCCAGCCGAGCGGGAAGACGATCAGCAGCAGCGCGCTCAGCGAGACGAGGCCGATGACCTTGTCGATGGCGATGACGGCGGCGCACTCGACGGGCTTCCGGCTGACGCGGATCGAGTCGTAGAGCTTGAAGCCGTCCAGCCCGAGCGTGCCCGGCGTGACGATGCCGAAGAAGCGGCCGATGAAGAACGAGCCGGCCAGGAAGCGGAAGTCGAGCCAGAGGTCCTGCCCCCGCAGCAGCAGCTGCCAGCGGCGGATGTTCGCGAAGATCCCGACGAGCTTGATGGCGACCGCGAGGCTCAACCAGGGCACGAATCGCGCGGCTTCGATCTTCTCGAGCTCCTCCAGCAGCGCCCCGGGGCTGATGTCCGAGAAGAAGAAGAGGAAGACGAAGATCGCGGCCGTGAGCACCACCTAGATGGCGACGATCAGGCCCTTCTTGGTGCGCAGTTCCACGGCGCCGGAGGTTAGTAGGATTCCGCGGACATTGCGCCGCAGTCGATCGACGGGTGAAGATGCGCGCGGTGATTCGCCTCTTCATCCTCTTGATGCTCCTCCCGCTCCCGGCCTTCGCGTCCGGGATCCAGGACGTGCAGGTCGAACGACTGGCCCACGTCGACGCGGCGCGGCGCCAGGCGCGCTTCAACCTCGTCACCCGCGAGCTCGCGGTCGCCATCACGTCGACGCCCTCGCACGCTGTGCGCGCCCTGGGGCTGTACGAGTGGGAGATCGCCACCGAGCACCGCCTGGTCTTCCTGAACGTCGCGCCCCAGGTGGGCGAGGACAGCTCGGCCTGGGCGGACCTCGTGGAGAGCGGGGACCCGAACCCGGTCGCCTACTCGCCGGGTGTCTCGATCCGCAAGGGCCTGCCCTGGGGCTTCGAGGTCGGCGCGCGCACGCACTGGCTGGGGATCTCGCGGCAGATGATCGTCGGGGGCTACGGCCGCGTCGTGCCCTTCGGGGGCTGGACGAAGGTGCCGGACATCTCGATCCAGGCCGGCTACACCGGCCTCGTCGGCAACGACCAGCTCAAGCTCGGCGTCTTCGATCTGCACCTGAGCATCGGCTACACCTTCACGGCGCCCCCCGCCGGGGACAAGACCGCCACCGTCTTCTCGCCCTACGGCGGCTACGGGCTGCTGGTGATGGACGCGCGCCCCGGCGCAGTGGACGTCGACCGCGTGGCTCCGGTCACCGGCTTCACGGACCGCGCTGGCCCCGGGGTCGACCCGCGGGACTACCAGCTGCACCGCATCTTCGGCGGCATGGACGTCGGCTCCGCGAGGGCCCGCTTCCGCTTCAGCGGCGAGGCCGTGTTCCCGCGCGGCGGCTCGGTGGTCGCGGGCCTGACGATGGGCGTCGCAGCTCAGTTCTGAGCGGGCTCGCCTGGCTCCTCCGCCCCTGCGATGATCGCTCCCCGGCCTGGGGAGGCCGGGTTCAGGGGAGACCATGCGCCACGTCAAAGTCCGCAAGCTGAAGAGCCCGTCGTCCTTCCGTGCCATCGCGGCTTCGGCCTGGGCCACCCCGTCGGATCCGACGATCTACGGGCACCTGGAGGTCCGCGGCGAGAAGCTCGGTGAGTGGCTGAAGGCGACGACCGAGTCCAGCGGCACGAAGGTGACGGTCACGCACGCGGTCGCGCGGGCCGTCGCGCTGGCTTTGCGCAAGCACCACAACCTCAACGGCATGGTCCGCTGGGGCGGGATCTACCTGCGGGACAGCGTCGACGTCTTCCTGCAGGTCGCCATCCCGCCCACGGACGGCACGACGGGCAAGGCGGACCTCTCCGGTGCGCTGATCCGCGACGCCGACAAGAAGAGCGCGCCCGAGCTGGCGGCGGACCTGCGGGGCAAGGCTGCGGCCATCCGCGCGAACGAGGACGCCGACTTCAAGCGCACCAAGGGCACCCTGAACCTGGTGCCGAGCATGCTGCTGCGGCTGC
>JAJDAI010000675.1 GCA_029261955.1 Deltaproteobacteria bacterium
CGGTGATGAGCACGGTCGCGGGCGTGGGGGCCACCTTCTCCACGAGGTCCGTGACGGCGCGCATGGCCGGGCTCGATCCGACGATCCCGCTGAAGCCGAGGCGCTCGGCCACGGTCCGGCGCAGGCGCCCGACCTCGCGGAGCAGGGTGCGGTGTTCGACCAGGTGTCGGATGCGCTCGACGAGGTCGTCGTAGTCGATCGGCTTCTGCAGGTAGTCGAAAGCGCCAGCGCGCAGGGATTCGACGGCTGACTCCGTCGATCCGTAGGCCGTCATCATGATCACGAAGGTGTCGGGCCGCTCCGCCACCACGCGCTTCAGCAGCGAGAGTCCGTCCAGGGCGGGCAGGCGGATGTCGGACAGCAGGACGTCGAAATCCTCCTCCAGCAGCAGTTCCAGCGCCTGCTCTGCCGACTCGACCCCTACGACCTCGAAGCCCTGCTCCGAGAGGAACTCGCAGAGGTTGCGCCGGAGGATCGACTCGTCCTCGGCCACCAGGATCCGCTCTGTCATGGCTCCCCCCCCGTTCCATCCGCCGAGGGCATCACCACCAGGAACACGCAGTCGCCCGGCTCCCCCGACGTGATCTCCAGCCTCCCCCCGAGCGACTCCACGACGTCGCGCGAGAGGAACAAGCCGAGGCCGGTTCCGTGCTCCGCGCCCTTGCTGGTCCAGAAAGGCTCGAAGATCCGCGCCCGCTGGGATCGCGGGACGCCAGGGCCGGAGTCGGTCACCTTTGCGAGGACCGCTCCATCCTGGGCGGAAGTCTCGAACACGAGCCGCCGCTCCTCCGCGCCCTGCACGGAGTCGAGTGCGTTCAGCCCCAGGTTCAGCAGGACCTGCACCAGCTGGTCCTCCTTCGCGCGCACGGGGGGCAGTGCGGGATCGAGTACGGTCTCCAGCACGACCCCCCGGCTTCGGGGGTCGTGGCCGAGCAGCCGCACCACGTCCTCGCAGACCTGGTTCAGGGAGACCAGCGCCGCGAGGTCGCGCCGTCGTCGACCGAAGTCCACCAGCTCGCGCAAGAGGCGGCTCATGCGCTGCGCCTGCTCCTCGACGGTGGCCAGGATGGTGCGCAGCTCAGAGGAGTCCTCGACGCCCCGGCCTCGCCTCGCCTCGGCCAGCACCCCGCTCAGCGGGTTGCCGATCTCGTGGGCCACGCCCGCGGTGACCAGGCCGAGCGCCGCCATCTTCTCCTGGTGCAGGAGCTGCGCTGTCATCTGCTTCTCGTCCGTCACCACCCGGGATATCTCGACCACCGCCGAGACTCCGCCCCCGCCATCTTCCACCGGCCACAGCTCGGCCCGCACGATCTCGGTGTACTCCCCGCGGGCCTGGGAGCGCTCCGTCACCGAGTGCCGCCCGGTGGCGAAGACTTCGGTGAGCGGGCAGGTGTCGCAGGTCCCGTCGGACCCGCAGCGCGCGTGGCAGGGGCTGCCGATGCCGGGCTCGGCGTCCCGGGCGTAGCTGTTGGTCCGGAGCACGAGCCCGTCGGGCCCGAAGACCCGGACCTCGTGGTCGATGGAGTCGAACAGCAGCTCGACGAAGGCTCGGCTCCGCTCGAGCTCGGCCGTGCGCTCGACGATGCGCTGCTCCAGCAGCGAGTGGGACTCCTGCAGCCGACTCGCCATGGAGTTGAAGCCCTCCGCCACGAGCCTCAGCTCCCGCGGTCCCGAGGGCACGACGCGAGCGTCCAGCCTGGCACCCGCGAGGTTCTCCGCCGCTCCGGCGAGGTGGAGCAGCGGCCGCGTGAGCCGCAGGGAGACCGCGCGCACGACCACCACCAGCAGCAGCCCGAGCAGGGCGCTCAGGGCGATCGCCCGCCGGGTCAGCCGCGTCAGCGGGTCCAGCGCGGCCGCCATGGGCACCTCGGCCAGCACGCCGCCCGGGATTGCAGAGAGCGGCGCCATGGCCGCGATGACCAGGCTGTCGTCCGCCGCGCGCTTGCGAGCCACCCAGCTGGTTCCGTCGGGCACCACCCGCACTCCGTCCAGGTCGATGGGGTCGTGCTCCGCACCGTGCTCGCCCTCGGCTGCGTGGTCTTCGGCTCCCGCCTCGGCCGACTCGGGGGTCGAGCCGCACAGCACGTCCCCCGCCCCGTCCAGCAGCGAGATCCGTGCGCCGACCATCCGCTCGTCGCTGTCGGCGACGAACTCGTGGTGCACCGAGAAGGGGAAGGAGCCGCAGACGACTCCGTCGCCGCTCTTCAGGGGTTCGGCCACGACCAGCGTTGGCTCCGGGCCGCCGTAGACGAAGCCGACGGTGGAGTGGCCCGCGCGGGCGGCCTCGCGGCAGAGTTCGGGCGGGTCCGACGAGCCCACCGACGCCGCCGAGCGGGCGCCGTCGGTCTGCACGATCAACACGGAGCTGCCGGCCGGGTCGTCGCCGACCCCGCGCAGCAGCGCCGGCGTGATCTCCGCGCCTAGCTGCCCCGGTTGAACCAGGTCGCTGCCGATCTCCTGCAGGCGGATCTGCCGATCGCGGATGAACTCGTCGGTGCGGGCGGCCTCGAGCGCCGCGACGTTGCTGGCGTTGCGAAAGGCGGAGGTGGTGAGTACCCGGCGGGTCTCGCGGTGGCCCCAGAGGTTCGAGACGGCCAGCGGGGCCAGGGCGAACAGGATCAAGACGGCGAAGAGCAGGTTTCGCACCCCGAGGCGTCCGGTCCAGTCCCCTTGAGGCGAGTCATGCATTCCCCCTGCCTCAGCAGGAATCGTGCCGGCGATCGGCCGGGTGGATGCTGCCTCCGCGCCGGCTCAGTCGCGGTTCTGCGACGAGGCGGGCCTCTGAGGGTCGCAGCCCTGCGACTCCGTGAGGCCCCGCCCGCCCCCCCGGCCGCTGCGGAGCGCCGCCAAGGTCCGCCGCAGCAGCGTTCTGGGGTGATGGCATGGGCGCTGCAACCGGGATGGTGCAAGCCGACCCGCAACGCCGGCACCGGGAGACCACCGATGCGCCCTTTCTCTCCGCCTTCGACGCTCGCCGCCGCGGGCGTCCTCATCCTGGCGCTGGCCCTGCCGGCGGCCGCTGCTGCTGACGAGGCCGCCGCGCTCTTCGAGCAGACCTGCGCTGTCTGTCACGGGGCCGGGGGCGCTGGCGACGGCCCGGCAGGCGCGGGGCTGACCCCCAAGCCCGCCGACCTCACCTCCGCCGAGTTTCAGGCCGCGCGGAGCGACGATCAGATCGCGACGGCCATCCGCGAAGGGGGCGCAGCCGTTGGCAAGAGCCCGATGATGCCGCCCTTCGGCGCGCAGCTGGACGAGGCCCAGATCACGAGCCTCGTCGCCTGGATCCGCGCCCAGGGAGCGAAGGCGGCCAAGTCGCCCGCGCCGAAGGGCCTGCCGGCGAGCAACCCCTTCTCACGGACCCGCTTCCACCTGGCTGGCTTCGCGACGGTGCACTTCCAGTACACCGAGGAGGACGGCCCGAGCTTCTCCTCGGTGCAGTTCGCCCCCGTGTTCCTGTGGCGTCTGCACGACCGCTTTCTCTTCGAGGCCGAGATGGAGATGGGCTACGCCGACAAGGCCTTCAGCATCGGCTTGGAATACGCCCAGCTCGACATCGTGCTCTGGGACTACACGACGTTGGTCGTGGGACTCGCGCTGAACCCGCTTGGGATTTTCGGCGAACGTCTTCATCCCGGCTGGATCAACCGGATGATGGACGCGCCCTACCCCTACCAGGGCGGCCACGGGGCCGGGCCCCTGCCCATGTCGGGTCTGGGTGTGCAGGCCCGCGGAGCCATCCCGCTGGCGAAGGCCTCGTCTCTCAACTACGCGGTCTTCTTCACCAACGGCCCCTCCGAGGCGGACGGGGAGATCAGCCTCGGCGGCGTGGCCCCGGACAACAACTGGGACAAGTACGTGGGCGGGCGCGTCGGCGTGCTGCCCGTGCGGGAGCTCGAGTTCGGCGTGTCCGGCACCACCGGGCTCTGGAACGACGACTTCGACCAGC
>JAJDAI010000676.1 GCA_029261955.1 Deltaproteobacteria bacterium
GTCACGCGCACGCCCAGGGTGGTCTTGCGGTTCTTCCGGCGGATGGTCCCGAAGCCCTTCGTGAACTTGAAGTCCGCGACGGTGCCGAGCGCCACCTCGCCCACCACCGGCGACCAGATCCCGAAGTCGTGCAGCTTGTCGACGGAGCGCCGGTCGCTCAGCCGGTAGCCAGCCTGCATCGGCATCTCGCGTCCCTCGAAGATCACCGGCCGCAAAGGCGCGCCGCGGAAGCCGAAGGCCACGGTGCGCGCGAGGATGTCGGGGGACACCCCGTACCGGGCCGCCCGCTCCCGATCCACGAGCACGTGAAGCTCGTCCGCGCCGCGCTCCGCCAGGTCCAGCTCGACCCCGAGGATCTCCGGCCGGTCCTTGAGCCGCCGCACGACCTCCTCGCCCAGCTCGGTCAGCGTGTCGCTGTCGTCGCCGGTGATGGTCAGGCTCATGGTCGTGCCCGTGTCCATGTTCCGGCGCCAGCCGACCCAGGCCTCGACCCCGGGCACCTCGGGCAGCAGGTCCGGCAGGAGCTCGGTGATCTCCTCCTTCGTGACGTCGCCGCGCTGCCGCTTCTCCATGAAGGCCATGACGAAGCCGCGGTTGCCGCCGCCCCAGCGACGCGCACGCACCGCCCGGATCCGCCACTCCTCCTGCTTGCCGATGACGAGGTCCTCGTACTCGCTCAGGGCCGCGTCGACCTCGGCGAAGGTGAAGTCGTTGGGGAACTCCATCCCGATGACGAAGTCGATGATCCCGCCCTCCACGGAGTCGCTGCGCTTCATGTTGTTCATGGGGTAGGCCATGGAGAACAGCGCGGCGGTCAGCAGCAGGAAGGCCTTCCAGCGGTTGCTCAGGCTCCAGCGCAGCGTGCGGACGTAGCGCTCCGTCACCCAGGTGATCACCCGGCTGCCCTGAGCTGGCGGCTTGCCGGAGGACTTCAGGGTTCCCAGCGGCACGAAGACCAGCGCCACCAGCAGCGAAGACAGCAGCGCCCAGCAGACCGGCAGGCCGAGTCGCCCCATCATGAAGCTGAAGCGGGCGTCGTCCGACATGAGGATGAGCGGCAGGAAGACGACGACCGTGGTCATCGTCGCGGCCACGATCGCGAGCGCGACCTCCGAGGTCCCCCGCAGGGCCGCCGTGCGCGGGTCGTCGCCCAGCTCGCGCCGTCGGTAGATGCTCTCGACCACGACGATGGAGTTGTCCACCGTCATGCCCACGCTGAGCATCAGGCCCATCATCGCGAGGATGTTGATGGTGTCGCCGAGGAAGTACTGCACGACGATCGTCATCAGCAGCGACAGGGGGATGGACGCGGCGATGAGCACCGTGATGCGCACCCGCCGCAGGAAGAAGAAGAGCACCAGGATGGCGAGCAGCCCGCCCTGGAGCGCGGTGTCGCGCAGGTTGTCGATGCTCTCCTGGATCAGGTCGCCCTGATCGAAGAAGCGGTGGACCTGGAAGCCGGCCAGCTTGGGGTCGGCGGACAGCCCGTCGATGGCGGCCTGCACCCGCTCGCAGACCTCGATGGTGTTGGCACCGGACTCCTTGAAGACGTCGATGCTGGCTGCGTTCTCGCCGTTCACCCGGTGCACCGAGGTGGAGGCGGGGCGGCCCACGATGATGTCGGCGATGTCCTCCAGCACGAGCCCGTTGCCGATGGGCAGACGCTCGATGTCCTCCTTGTTCTCGTAGGTCGCGAGCGAGCGGACGAGCGCCAGGTCGCCGCGGTCGTCCACCTCGCCCGAGGGCATGGTGAAGTTGTCCGAGCGCAGCGTGTTCATCACGCGGTAGAGGCTGACGTTGTGGCGCTCGATGTCCTCGCGCCGGAAGTCCACGTAGACGCGGGCGCGGTGGGCGCCGTGGAACTCGACGCGGGCGACGCCGGGCACGCGCTCCAGCACCTTCTGGACGCGGGTCTCGATGGTGTAGGCGGGGTCCTCGGCGTCGTCGGGGATGCCGATGGCGGCCCAGAGGATCGGGTCGTCCTCAGGGTTGTACTTGTAGACGAAGTACTGGTCGAAGTCGTCGGGCAGGTCCGGGCGCGCGCGCTCGACGCGGTCGATGAGGCCGGCCCAGGCCTCGTCCATGTCCGTGTCCTGGTCGAACTCCAGGGAGAAGCGGGCGTAGTCGCGGCCGGCGCGCGATTCCAGGCTGCGGATGCCGGGCAGGGTCTCCAGCGCGTCCTCGATGGGCTGGACGATCTGGCGCTCGGTCTCGCGCGGCGTGGAGTCCGGGTAGGGCGCCCAGACCCAGATGTAGGGGAAGTCGTAGCCCGTGGGCATGAGCTGCACGGGGATCTTGAGCCAGGCGATGGCGCCCAGCACGAGGATCGCGAGCAGCACCATCGTCACGGTCACGGGCCGGTTCAGGGCCAGGTTCGGCAGGAGCCGGGAGAGGCTGCCGTGGCTCATGTGCGTCGCGTCAGGCGGCCGACGCCGGCATAGAGCACCGGGATGACGAGGAGGGTCAGCAGGGTCGACGAGGACAGGCCCGCGATGATCGTCAGGGCCAGCGGCTGCCGGATCTCGCTGCCGTCGCCGCCCCCGAGCGCCATGGGCATCAGGCCCAGCACCGTCGTCAGGGTGCTGATGATGATGGGCCGCAGGCGCACCTGGCCCGCCTGCACGATCGCGTCGACGATGGACAGGCCGCGGGTCTGCAGCTGGTTGGCGTAGTCCACCAGAACGATCGCGTTGTTCACCACGACACCCGCCAGCACGATCGAGCCGAGCAGCACCACGACGGACACCGGCGTGCCGGCCCACCAGAGCCCGACGACGACGCCGATGATGGCCAGCGGCAGGGCGAAGAGGATGACGAGCGGCTGAACGACCGACTCGAACTGGCTCGCCATGATCACGTAGACGAGGAAGATGGCGAGCAGCAGCGCGAAGCGCAGCGAGGTCAGCGACGCCTCCATCTCACGGCTCTGTCCGCCGACCTCGTAGCGCACGTCCTCACGCTCCAGGTGGGCGAGCGCCGCCTCGACGTCGTCCGCCGCGGAGCCCAGGTCGAAGCCCTCCAGGTTCGCGGTGATCAGCGCCGCGCGCTCCTGGTCGCTGCGGCGGATCTCGCTGGGGCCCGCCGTGAGGGTCAGGTCGGCCACCGCCTCCAGGGCGATGGGCGGCATGCCGCGCGGGTTCACGTTGAGGCGCCGCAGGTCGTCCAGCGACTCCCGGTCCTGCTCCTGAAGCACGACGCGCACGTCCGTTCGGCGCGAGCGGCCGCGCAGGTCCGTCGCGACGTTGCCGGCGACCTTGTCCCGCACGGCGCGAGCCACCAGGCCGATGTCCAGGTCGTAGCGCGCGAGCTTGTCGCGGTCGTAGCGGATCTGGACCTCGGGGAAGCCCGGGCGGAGGTTGCTGCGCACGTCGCGCAGGCCTGGCAGCGCGGCCAGCGCGGCCACCGCGTCGTCGGCGGAGCGGCGCAGCTCACCGACCTCCGTGCCGCGAACCTCCACCTCGAGCGGGGTGCGGAAGGAGAAGAGGGCCGGTGCGCTCAACTCCAGGGCGGCGCCCGGGATGCGGTCCACGAGGGCGCGCACGGCGGCCCGCGCGCGGCCGTCCTGCTCCGTCGGTTCCTTGGACGACTTCAGCCGGATCGTCAGGTCGGCGGTGTGCTCACCACGGTCGCCGCTGGACGCCAGATCGCGCTCGGCGCCCGCGGCCGTGTAGACGCTCGCCACCTCGGGGATCCGGGCGACGCGGGCCTCCAGATCGTCCACCACCTCCAGCGTGCGCTCCAGCGGGGTGCCGACGGCCAGCCGGATCTGCGCGAGCACGACGCCCTGATGGACCTCGGGCAGCAGCTCCGTGCCGAGCGAGGGCAGCAGCGTCAGCGCGCCGGCGAGCAGCGAGCCCGAGAGCACGATGACGGCGAGCGGCGCAGCGATGGCCGCGCGCAGCAGGCGGGCGTAGCCCCGCTCGACCGCGGCGAAGGCGGAGTCGAAAGCCTTGCCCACGGGGCGGGCGGGGATGGCCAGGACCTTGCCGATCGCGCCGAGCACGATGCGGATCAGCCAGATGTCGAACAGCCAGAAGCGCAGCAGCAGCCAGAGGGGAAGGACGAAGCCGACCACCCGGACGATCCGGCCGAGGATCCGGGGGCCGTGCCAGGGGATGGCGAGCAGGGCCCAGACCGCGGGGATCCGGCCGCCGCGCACGAAGTCCCGGGCCCTGTGCCAGCCCTCGACCACGTCGTCCCAGGCGGGCCGCGGGCCGAACCAGCGCCAGGGATCGTCGGCGTCGGGGTCCGGCTCGCTCACCTTCGCCTTCTCGGGCAGGGCCGAGAGCACGGGGATCAGGAAGAGCGCCACGGCGAGGCTGGCAAGCAGGCCGAAGACGACCGTCATCGCCAGGTGCCCGAAGAGCTGGCCGGCGACCCCGGTCACGAACGCGATGGGGAAGAAGACCGCGACCGTCGTCAGCGTCGACGCCACGACCGCCCCGGCGACCTCCTTCGTGCCCCGCACCGCGGCATCGAAGACGCTGTCCCCCTCCTCGCGGCACCGGTGCACCGACTCGAGAACGACGATCGAGTTGTCGACCAGCATGCCGATCGCCAGCGCGAGGCCGCCCAGGCTCATGAGGTTGAGGCTGACCCCGAAGAGGTACAGCGGCGCGAAGGTGACCACGACCGAGATGGGGATCGCGGTGCCGATGATGAAGGTCGACCAGCCGTGGCGCAGGAAGAGGAAGAGCACGAGCACGGCCAGGAGTGCACCCCAGAGCCCCGTCTTGCGGACGTCGTCGATGCTGGCTTCGATGAAGCTCGCCTGGTCGGAGACGACCGTGAACGCCATGCCCTCCGGCATCTCGTGCACCAGGAAGCGGGTCATGGCGCGCTCGTTCGCCTTGCTGCCGCCGCCGCCACCCGCGTTCAGC
>JAJDAI010000677.1 GCA_029261955.1 Deltaproteobacteria bacterium
GCCGAGGACGCCCTCGGCAACGAGAGCGTGAGTTCCTTCCCCATCGCCGTCGAAGCCACCGCCTTCCCCCAGGGCGGCTTCGTCCAGCTCTCGGCTGACAAGGAGAAGAACCAGCTCGATCAGGACCTGCGCAAGAAGGACCGTGAGCGTCGCGCCGAGGGTTACGCCGTGCCGCAAGCCGAGCAGCTCAACCGCGGCACGATGCTCCGCCCCATCGACGGGCCCGTGAGTTCGCCCTTCGGCAAGGTCCGTGAGTACTCGTCGGGCGTCGTGCGCCACCACCTCGGCACCGACCTCGTGGACCCGCGCGGCACGCCGGTGCGGGCTTCCGCGGCTGGGGTCGTGTCCCTGGCCGAGGAGTCGCCCATCTACGGGAACGCGGTGGTCCTGCGCCACGGGCCGGACCTGTCGACCTCCTACAACCACCTCTTCCAGTTGGACGTGACCGTGGGGCAGCGGGTCGCGAAGGGGGACATCGTCGGCCAGGTGGGCTCGACGGGCCAGTCGACCGGGCCGCACCTGCACTGGGGCATGGTCGCGGGCGGGGTCGCTGTGGCCGCCGAGGCCTGGTTGGAGCGCGATCTGCTGGAGCCGACCGAGGCCGATCGGGCTCACTTGTTCGCACCCTGGGACTGAACTTGCCAGACTGTGTTTGCTGGCCGCTCTTTGAGGGGGGCTGAGCGAAGACCACTCGAGCGGGGAGCACAGCAGACATGGCGGCGAAGGAGCCTTCGGAGACCGCAACGGTCGACGCCACCGCGGTGCTGCCGGCCGCGGAGGGCATGGGTGCCGGGCTGTTGGTGGCCCGCACGGAGCTGGTCCTGGCCTTCGGGCGCGATGGAAAGCGCGGGCCCGAGTTTCGCGAGATCCGGCGCCGCAAGCTCGACGTGGGCCGCGGATCGGACGCGTTCGAGGGTGGCTCCCTGGATGACCCGCGCATGTCGCGTGAGCACTTCACCGTGCGTCGGCGAGGCGAGAACTGGGTGGTCCAGGACCCCGGGAGCCGCAACGGCACCCGCGTCGACGGCGAACAGGTCGAGAAGGAAGCGCCCATCGCGGCCGGCGGGATCATCCGCGCCGGCGACACGATCTTCGTGCTCACGAAGCGTGAGATGGTGGACGACGGCGGCGATATCGAGCTGATCGGCCGCTCCGAGGCGGCCCTGCGGCTGCGCAAGACCATCCGCGCCGTGGCACCGCACCCCGCGACCGTGCTGCTGACCGGCGAGACCGGCACCGGCAAGGAGGTGGCGGCCCGCATGCTGCACCGGCTCAGCGGTCGGCGCGGCGAGTTCGTGGCCGTGAACTGCGGCGCATTCTCCGAGGGCATGCTCGAGAGCGAGCTCTTCGGGCACCGCAAGGGTGCCTTCACCGGCGCGGTGGACCACAACACGGGCCTCTTCCGCACCGCCGACGGCGGCACGCTCTTCCTGGACGAAGTGGGCGAGATGCCTGCGGCGCTGCAGGTGAAGCTGCTCCGCGTGCTCGAGAGTCAGGCTGTGCGGCCGGTGGGTGGAACGAAGGACATCCTCGTCGACGTGCGCGTGGTCGCCGCGACCAACCGCGATCTGGTCGCCGAGGTCCAGTCCGGCCGCTTCCGCTCCGACCTCTACGCGCGCTTGTCCCAGTGGCTCGTGCCGCTGCCGCCCTTGCGTGAGCGCCGTGAGGACGTGCCGATGCTGGTGCGGCACACGCTCCTGGTCCGCGGCGCGCCGGATCGGGGCCTGCGCCCGGACCTCGCCGAGACCTTGATGCTGCACCGCTGGCCGCTGAACGTGCGCGGCCTGATCAACGTTGTGAGCATGGCGCTGATCGCGTCCGGGGACGGCCCGCTGGAGCTGGGCCCCGAGGTGCGCAACGCCATCGACGCTGCGCGGTCGATCGATCAGCGTCCGGCCGAGACGGCGGCGCCGGACCCCTCGGGGCTCCGCTCGACGATCCCTTCATCTCCCCGCGTCCTGCCGCCCGACGAGCAGATCGAAGCCGCGCTCCGCTTCAACAAGGGCCGGGTCGCCGCGAGCGCGCGGGAGCTGGGCCTGTCCCGCCAGCAGGTCTACCGCTGGCTCGAAGCGAACGAGCGCCAGATCGACGACTTCCGCGGGGAGTAGCTCAGCTCGCGCCGAGCTCCTTGACGGCCATGCGGTGCGGGATCCCGGCGTCGTCGAACTCGGGCCCGTAGACCACGTAGCCCAGGCGCTCGTAGAAGGGCAGCGCCTGCATCTGCGCGGCGAGGGTGACCCGCTCGAAGCCCCGGCTGAGGGCTTCCGCCTCCAGCGCCTCCATGACCGCGCGCCCCGCTCCGGTGCCCCGCGCCTCCTTCAGCA
Organism: Deltaproteobacteria bacterium; assembly: GCA_029261955.1. Taxonomy (GTDB): domain Bacteria; phylum Myxococcota_A; class UBA796; order UBA9615; family UBA9615; genus CALCXL01. The sequence continues at coordinate 2,325 of JAJDAI010000677.1, forward strand.
CCGCGACGCGCTCGGCCTTCGCGCCGACCTTGGGATCGATGCGCAGCCGGGCGGTGCCGAGGGCCGCTCCGGCCGAGCGCGCCAGGAAGTGGGTGCAGGCCGTGTCGAGCCCGTCCCACTCCTCGTCCTCGGGCACCGCCTGTTCGTCGATGAACACGATCCGCCGGATGGCGCAGCAGGCTTGCAGGTCGGCCGACCCCTCAAGCATTTCGACCTCGAGCACCGCTCACCTCCTCCGCGCCGTTCGCGTCGGATCACGATCGGGCGTGGGGGATCGGCTTGTCCAGCGGTGCGGCCGCAAAGCCCCGTCGATGCCGCGAGATCGCCGTCCTGCAAGTCAGCATCAAACGAAGAGGCTGATCAGAAGGAGAAGCCGCGGTATCTTCCCAGGCAATGCGCCTGATCT
>JAJDAI010000678.1 GCA_029261955.1 Deltaproteobacteria bacterium
CATCGCCGACGACGAGCCCGGCATCCGCAGCTTCCTCGGCGAGGTCCTGCGCGACGCCGGCCACCGCGTCACCCTCGCGGCGGACGGCGCCGAGGCCCTGGCCCTGCTGCGCCAGCGCGCCTACCACGCCCTGATCACCGACCTCCAGATGCCGAAGATGGACGGGATGGAGCTGCTCCAGCAGGCGAAGGCCGAGCAGCCCGAGCTCGAGGTCATCGTCCTGACCGCCCACGGCACCTGGAAGAACGCCGTGGACGCCATGAAGCTCGGCGCCTTCGACTTCCTGGCCAAGCCGGTCTCCGGGCCCGAGGCCGTCGAGCTGCTGATCGATCGTGCCCTGGAGCACCGCCGCCTCGCAGGCCGGGTCGCGGCCCAGAGCACCGACGCCGCCGAGGGCTTCGTCACCGAGGGCGCGGCCATGGTCCCCGTCGTGCACGCGCTGCGGCAGGTGGCCCCCACGGAGGCCTCGGTCCTGCTGCTGGGCGAGAGCGGCACGGGCAAGGAGGTCGCCGCCCGCGCGGTGCACAGCTGGAGTCCCCGACGTGAGGGCCCCTTCGTCGCCGTCAACTGCGCGAGCCTGGGCGAGAACCTGCTGGAGAGCGAGCTCTTCGGCCACGAGAAGGGCGCGTTCACGGGCGCGACAGCGCAGCGACGAGGCCGGGTGGAGCAGGCCGAAGGGGGCACGCTCTTCCTGGACGAGATCGGCGAGCTGCGGCCCGATCTCCAGGCGAAGCTGCTGCGGGTGCTCCAGGAGCAGACCTTCGAGCGCGTGGGCGGCAGCCGCACCATCGACGCCGACGTGCGCTGGGTCGCCGCGACCAACCGCGACCTGGGCGAGGCCATGCAGACCGGGCAGTTCCGCGAGGACCTCTACCACCGGCTCGCCGTCTTCCCGGTCCAGCTGCCGGCGCTGCGGGACCGCCTCGACGCGCTGCCCGAGCTGGTGGCTGGCCTGCTGGCGCGCATCGGGCCGCGGGTGGGCCGCGCGGGGCTGCACCTGGGCGAGGGCGCCCTCGATCGCCTGCGCGGCTACCGCTGGCCCGGCAACGTGCGCGAGCTGTCCAACGCCCTGGAGCGCGCCGCCATCCTCGCCGGCGGCCCCGCCATCGGGCCGGCGCACCTCGTGATGGGCATCCCCGGCTTCTCGGCCCCCGCTCCGGAGGCGCTGACCCTGGTTGAGGCCGAAGCCGAGGCCATCCGGCGGGGCCTGGCAGCCGAGGGGGGCAACCGCAAGCGCACGGCCGAGCGCCTCGGCATCAGCGAGCGCAGCCTCTACGACAAGCTGAAGGCCCACGGCATCAGCTGACCTGCAGCCCGCTGCAGGACCGACTGCAGGATCCTGCAGGCCGAGCTGTCGTGCGAAGTCTCAAGTGCCTGAAATCACGGGGTTCAGCTTCTGGCACGGGGCCTGCTCTACCAAGGGACGTCGGATGGACCGACGCCGCTGAGGAGCCTCCCCATGCCCACGAACCGAACCCTGCTGACGACCTTCGCTCTGCTGACCCTGCTGGCCCTGCCCGGCCTCGCGCAGGCGGCCAAGCCCCACGCAGCGGCCCCCGCCGGCGAGAGCGCCCTCGTCGACGCCCTCGACGACGTCCTCTGGCTGAGCCCGACCCAGGTGCGCAAGCTGGCCCGCATCGAGGCGGACTACGTCGCGCTCCAGGCCCCGCTGGAGAAGGACCTGGCGAAGGCGAACCGCCGGCTGCGCAAGCTGAAGCACCCCAAGCGCCAGGCCCGACGCGGCTCCGCCCGCCTCCGCCAGACGCGGATCCTGGAGGACATCTCGGCCATCCAGACGCAGATGAAGCAGAACTACTACCTGGCGAAGCAGGCGGCGCTCGGCCAGCTGCGGGACGGGCAGCAGCGCACGGCGCGCAAGGCGGTCGCGAGCGTGCTGGCGCCGATGCCCAGCCGCTTCTGAGTCCGGGCAATCCGAGGTCGACCGGGTTCCTGCACAGGGGCCCGGTCGACCTGCTTGGGCCTCGGCCGGCATGATGGCCGCCTGCAATCAGGAGATCGATCGATGCGCTCCCTCTGGATCCTGCTCCTCCTCGCGCTGTGCGCCTGCCCGCCGACCCTCGGCCCCGACGACGACGACTCGGCCGCAACGGACGACGACGACGCCGCAGACGACGACGACGCCACCGCGGACGACGACGACGCCGCGGATGACGACGACGCCACCGCAGACGACGACGACCTGGTCGACGATGACGACGACGACGACGACGCGGCCGACGACGACGACTCCAGCGCCTGCTCCAGCGGTTCGCTCGAGACGGTCCTCGCCGACATGGCCAACTGGTCCGTGCAGCACAGCTGCAGCTTCGCCTTCTTCTCCGTGGGCCCCAGCCCCGAGTGGCGCCTCGCCGCGAGCTTCGACCTCAACGACACCGATCCGGTGGAGGGCCAGACCTGGGTCGTGCTCTTCAACTCCGACTTCGACCCCAAGAACGAGGTGCCCGGCACCTTGGTCATGCAGCAGGGCGACGCGCTCTTCGTCCAGGACTGCACTGACGTCTTCGAGGACGCGCCCGTCGTCACCCGCCAGTGGACGGCCTCCGAGGGTGCGGTGGAGCTGGAGATCGAGACGGTCTTCCCCGAGAAGTGGCCCGACGGCCCGCTGCCCTTCAACGCGACGCTCCGCCTTCAGGGCGTCGTCGTGCAGGACGGGATCACCGGCGGCACCTGCCCCGTGCCGGACTTCGAGTGGACCGGACTGAACATGGGCTGGCTGCCCGGCTGATCTGAGGTCCCCGCGCGCTCAGCCCGCGACGCGCAGCCGATCCTTGCCCTTGCCGCCCTCGGGCAGCCCTTCGGGCCCGAGGCCCAGGACGCGCCACAGGTCAGCGTCCAGCAGGTGGGTCGGCACGGCCCGGGTCAGCGAGGCGAGCATCGACTGCCGCGCCTTTGGCCAGCGCCGCTCGAGGTCGTGCACCAGCTCCTTGACCGCCTGCCGCTGGAGGTTCTCCTGCGTGCCGCAGAGGTTGCAGGGGAGGATGGGAAAGGCCTGCTCCTCGGCGTAGGCGATCAGATCCGACTCGAAGCAGCGGATCATCGGCCGGATGACGATGTTCCGCTCGTCGTCGCTCTTGAGCCACGGCGGCATCGCCTTCATGCGCCCGGTGAAGAGCATGTTGAGCAGCATGGTCTCGACCGCGTCGTCGCCGTGGTGGCCGAGCGCGATCTTGTTGCAGCCCAGGGCCTCGGCGGCGTTGTAGAGGATGCCGCGCCGCAGCCGGGAGCACAGGGAGCAGTAGGTGGCGCCCTCTTCGATCTTGTCGACCACGACCGAGTAGGTGTCGTGCTTCGCGATCTCGTAGTGCCCGCCGCGCTGCTCCAGCCAGTTCACCAGCGGCGTGCCGTCGTAGCCCGGCTGCACCTGGTCGAGGTGCCAGGGGATGAGCTGGAAGTCGATGGGCGCGCGGGCCCGGAGCTTGTCCAGCAGCACGAGCAGGGCGTAGCTGTCCTTGCCGCCGGAGAGGGCGACGAGGATCTTGTCGCCGTCCTCGATGAGGTTGTAGTCGCGGATCGCCGTGGCGACCTTGCGAATGAGCTTGTGCTCGATGTCGGTGGACTTGCTGCGGGCCATGGCGGCGGAACCTACAGCAGGTCCCGGTGGGGGGGAAGTTGATTTGAGCCCCCGCGCCGCGCCCCTTGACTCGGCCCCCCGCAGGCCCTCAACTCCCCCCGTGCCCCCGGTCCTCCTCTTCGACGGTCAGTGCACCCTGTGCAACCGCTCCGTCGACTTCCTGCACCGCCGCGAACCCCGCGGCGAGGTGCTCGTCGCGTCGCTCCAGTCCCGCATCGGGCGCGCGCTGCTGGTCGAGGCCGGGATGCCGCCGGACTACCTCGCGAGCATCGTGCTCATCGACGGGGACACCGTCTTCGAGCAGTCCACGGCGGCGCTGCGGGTCGCGCGGCGCATGCGCTTCCCCTGGCCCCTGCTGAGCCTGCTCCTGGTGGTGCCGGCGCCGCTGCGCGACGTGGTCTACGGCTGGATCGCCCGAAACCGAACCCGCTGGTTCGGCACCCAGCCCTGCCGGATCCCGGACGAGGCGATGCGCGCCCGCTTCTTCGAGCCGGAGCTGGCCGAGATCATCGAGGTCGACGCGGTGCCCGACGGGACCTTCACCGGCCCGCTGCTGGATCGGGCCCGCAGCCGCGCGCTACTTGTTTGACCAGCGCTTCATGCCCTCGATGTTGCCCTGCAACACCTTGGCCGCGCCGGCGTCCGCGCCCTTCGTCAGCGCCGCGTACTTGAGGCGACCGACGTCGGCCTTCTTCGGGGCCGAGCTGAGCGCGTAGCCCACGGCGTCGGGGCGCAGCAGCCAGGCGCCGACGTTGTAGTCGGCGCGCGCGCCCTGCTTGGGGTTCAAGGCGTTGGTCTCCGCCTCGAGCAGGTCCCAGGCCAGCACGCGCCAGCCCTCGCGCTCGCCGAAGTCCTTCAGCACGAGCTCGTGGTGGATCGAGCCCAGCACCGGGATCTTGACCCGCTGGTAGAAGCGCACCATGCCCGGGGGCTCGAAGCGGGGGTCCTCAATCGACCGGCTCTCGACCAGGTGGTCGATGTTCCCCATGTAGTGGTCGATGTCCATGATGCAGCGCGCGATCGCGTCCACGTTCACCGCGCCGGGCAGGATGCCGACGCCCTCGCTGGTCGGGTGACCCGCGTGCCGCCAGTGCTTGTATTCGAAGCCGCCCCCCACGCGGGGCAGGTTGCGGAAGACGCGGTCGAGGAAGCTGGCAGCGCTCATGAAGCCGTCCTTTTCGTGAAAGCGGACGGCAAGGCTACTCGATCAGACCCTCGCCCGCGGCATCGTCAGCGCCTCGACGTCGGCGATCGCGCCGAGGCGTTCGAGCACGTCCAGCACCATGCGGTGGGTCAAGCCCCAGAGCGGGACCTGGCGGCCCAGCTCCACCGCGGGGAAGACGAAGGGCACGCCCGCGCGGGCGGAGTCGTACCAGGTCCGGTGCTTGGGGCTGGCCAGGTGGTGCACGGGCACCCAGAAGGCGTCGGCGACCTCCGCCGCCTCAAGCTCGAAGGGGGCGTGCGGCTCGTTCAGCACGAAGGCGTGCGGGCGGATGGCCATGGGCAGGATCTTGCGGCGCGCGCGGGCCTGGAGCTCGTCCAGCGGGCCCAGGGACGTCACGCTGTCCGTCTCCAGGTCCAGGCCCAGCTCCTCGCGCGTCTCGCGCGCGGCGGTGTGCACCAGGGACGCGTCCTCGGGCTCGGCCCGCCCGCCGGGAAAGCTGATCTGGCCGGACCAGGGGTCGGACTCGTGGCTCGCGCGCTCCATGAAGAGCAGCTCGGCGCCCTCGTCCCCCTGGCGGAAGACGGCGGCCACGGCCGCGTAGCGCCAGTCCGGCTCACCCACGACCCGAGCGGGGCGCTGCATGAGGCGATCGAAGACGGTGTCGAGTTGGATGGGGGGGCTCATGACCTGGGAGTTCTGGGACCGGACGCGGCCGAAGTCAACGGACGACGAGCGTGACAGCGCTCAGGTACTGCGCCTCCGGCAGGCCCGGATGCAGCGGGTGATCGGCGCCGGCGCCCCCGATCTTCAGCACGCGATCGGGGGCTCGTCCGCACGCTGCGAGCCCCGCCGTCGCGTCGTCCAGCAGGTCCCGGGGCGTCAGCCGCGCCGTGCAGGAGCAGGTCACCAGCACCGCCCCGGGCTTCAGCAGCGGCGCGATGCCTTCGTGCAGGCGGCGGTAGGCGGCGCGGGCCTGGGGCAGGTCGGCCGCGCGCCGCGAGAGGGCAGGGGGGTCGCAGACGATGAGGTCGTAGCGATCGCTGTGCTTCGGGAGCCACGCGAAGATGTCCGCCGCCACGAAGCGGTGCCCCTCGGGATCCAGGCCGTTCAGCGGGAACTGGGCGCGGCAGTCGTCCTGGATGGATTGGCTCAGGTCGACCGAGGTCACCGCCGCCCCGCCCAGCGCCATGGCCACCGAGAAGCCCCCGGTGAAGCTGAACAGGTTCAGCGCCTGGTCCCCCGGCTTCGCCAGCCGCTGCGTCCAGGTCCGGTTGTCCCGCTGGTCGAGGAAGAAGCCCGTCTTCTGGCCGTGGCCGGGGCGCACGCCGTAGCGGCGGCCCTCTTCCAGCACGGTCAGCGGCTCGGTCGGCAGGGCCCCGAAGAGCACGGTTCGCTCGCCGTCCTTCGGCTTGAGCACGATGCAGTCCGCGCCCCCGCCCTCGGAGCGCAGCGCCTCGACGACCTGGCCCATGCGCGGCATCCAGCCCTGCGAGTCGGGGCGCACCACGAGCGTCTGCTCATAGCGGTCCACCACGAGCCCGGGCAGGCCGTCGCCTTCGCCGTGCAGCAGGCGGAAGGCCGTCGTGCGCTCGTCCAGGAAGCGCTCCCGGAGGCGCCGCGCCGCCGCGATCCGCCGAAAGAGCAGCTTGCCCAGCGGCGGGTCCCGCGGGTCCCGGGTGAGCATGCGCAGCGCTGGTCCGCTGCCTTGCCGGCCCTCGGCCAAGGCGCGACCGAGCACGTCCCCGAAGCGATCGGTGACCTCGACCTCGTCGCCGGCGCGCGGGGGCTTGCCGCCGATCGCGTCCGCGTAGATCCAGGGGTGTCCGGCGGCGACCGAGCGGGCCGTTCGCTTGTCGACCTCGACGCGCTTCACGACGGCGCCTCGCGCATCACTTCGCGACGGCGTCGGTGCGTTCGGTGTACCGGGCGCCGCCGCCCGTGAAGGCCGTGATGATGCTCTGGTAGGCCACCTCGGCGAAGGGCAAGACGAAGAGGAAGGCAACGCTGTAGGCCAGCCAGCCGCCGACGCCGGGCCAGATCAGGCCGAGGCCGCGCACCGTGAGGTCGGCTAGGGACACGCCCAGGGCGATGGGCACGATCCACAGCAGGATGGCCGGCCAGGTCTGCTTGCGCCGGAACGCGAAGCCCATGGCCAGCGTGCCGAGCACGACGAAGGCGAGCAGCGAGAGGTGGGCGGTCAGCGACACGGCGCGGACCATACCAGCGCGGGCGGATCAGGCCAGGGGCCGCTCCATGCGGATGGAGGGGCGGCCCGTTTCGTAGGGGGTGCCGGCGCCGACGTCCTCGAAGCCCGCGCGCAGGAAGAGCGCCCGGGCCGCGTCGTTGTCGTCGGCGACGTCCAGCGCGAGCCGGTCCACGGCCCAGCGCTGGCTGCGCCGGCTGACCTCACCCAGCGCGCCCTCGAGCAGGGCCCGCCCCCAGCCCCCGCCCTGGAGTTTTTGGTGCACCCCGATGGCGAGCAGCTCGGCGGCCGGCCCCTCGCCGTGGTCGACCCGAGCCACCAAGGCGAAGCCCAGGGGGCCGCCGCGGCCCCGATCGGCGACGACGGTCACCACGGCGGGGCTGCGGAGCCAGGCGTCGAGCGCCTCCTCGTAGCGGCCGAAGCCCGCGAAGAGCCCGACGCCCAGGTTGCGCACCGCGCCGCGCTCCGTGGGCCGCATCAGGCGGACGCGCAACTACTTGCCCGTCTGCACCAGGGTCTGGGCCCGGCGCTCCGCCGCGGCGGCGTGGGCGCGGTGGGACTCCCCGAGCGAACCGAAGAGGCGCTGGGCCTCGGCGAAGGAGGCCAGGGCTTCGTCCCGACGCTCCAGGCCGGAGAGGGCCTCGCCGCGCGCGCTCTGGGCGTGCGCGCTCTGCTCCGGCAGCCGCCGGCGGGTGGCGAGCATGAGGGCGGCGTTGGCGGCCTTGAAGGCCTCGTCCCAGGACTCGCGCCGCGCGAGCAGCTGGCTGAGGCGGATGGCGACGTCCACCTCCCGCCCGGGGCGCCCCGCGGCTCCCCAGAGCACCTGCTGCCGGCTGAGCGACACGCTGGCCGTGCTCCAGTCCTCGGAGCGGTAGGCGAGCTCGCCGAGCACCGACTCGGCCTCGGCCTCCAGGTCCGCGCGGCTCACGCCCCGGGCGAGGCGCAGGGCCTCCTCCGCCGCTTCCCGGCCGTCCCGCAGGGCTTCACCGCGCTCGCGGCCCGTGGCCGGCAGGCCCTCCAGGTGGAAGCGGGCGAGCATGAGCCGCGCCTCCGCCTCGCGGGTCCTCGACGCCGCGCTGTGGGCCTTGTCCGCGGCCATGGCCAGAGCCTGTCGCGCCTTGTCCCGGCTGCCCGCCTCGCGGAAGACGAGCCCGATGAGCACGCGCACCTCCAGGGCGGGATCCGAGGGGTCGTCCGGGTCCGCAGCCCGCGTCATCGCGAGCTTCAGCTCCTTGA
>JAJDAI010000679.1 GCA_029261955.1 Deltaproteobacteria bacterium
CCAAGATGCTCCGCCTCCTGCTCGCCCTGCTGACCCTGGCGCTGTTGCTGCCTGCCCTCGCGACTGCGAAGGCGAAGAAGAAGCCCAAGCGCGTGGTCAAGGAGAAGGTCCAACTCGAAGTCGGCTCGCCCCTGCGGGTGCAGTTCGACGGCGACCTGAAGACCTGCGCCGACTGGACCTGCTACCTCTACATCAACGAGAAGGCGGGCGAGAAGCTCTACATGATCGAGCTGATGGGCGACGGATCGTGGGTGGCTTTCGGCAAGGAGGCCAAGGAGGGCGACGAGGGCGAGACGGACGACGACGACTCCGCCGCTTCGGACGACGACGACTCCGCTGACAGCTGGATGAACAAGCCCCTGCTCACCTGGCAGGAGCGGCTCGACAAGGCCAGGGAGAAGTCGATGAAGGGCTGGACGGTCGAGAAGCACCGCGGCTCGATCACCGACGAGGGCGAGGCCCGCTGGCTCATCCTGCCCCCCGACCTGCTGCCCGCCGACGACTTCGACCTGAGCGTGAACGGCTACTGGGGCGCGCGCTACGGCGACATCGTCATCGGCAGCGGCCCCAAGACCGGCCTGGTGCTCGTCGAGCGCTGAAGCGCACTGAGATTCCCGCCGGTTCGTCCGGCGACGCGGCGCCCCCGAGAGATCGGGGGCGTTGTGCCTTGGGCGGCCTGCGATCGCGGGTCGAGCCCCCTCAGCCGATCGACTCCTCGAGATCCAGCGGGTGCCGCTCCCTCGCCAGCACGGCCAGCAGGTAGGCGATGTCCGTGGTGTTGAGGTGCTCCTCGTCCGCGGTGTCCGAGGACCAGGCCTCCCGAGCCAGATCGGACAGCGAGAGCACGCCGACCAGGCGTTCGTTGGAGTCCACGACCGCGACGACGGAGCGATGGGCGCCCCGCATGGCCTTGCCGACGTCGGTCAGGCTGGAGCCCCGGTGCACCTGGGGCACGTCGTGCATCACCGAGTTGACGGTGATCGTCGAGATGTCCCCCCCGGTGCGGAAGATGCTCACACACACCGTGCGATCGTCAACACCCCCGAGGACCCGGTGGCCATCATCGACCACGGGCACCCAGGAGCAGTCCCGCTCCTGGATGTGCTGGGCTGCTCGCAGCAGCGGCTCTCCGCTGTGGCAGACGGCCACGTTGCGCGTCATCAGATCGGCGACGAGCATGCTTGCCTCCTTCCACCAGGCTGTTCTGGCAGGGAAGAGAGGTGCACGAGCCGTGCCGACTTGCTCGCTCGCCGGGTGCGCTCCCCCGGACCCCGCGCTGCCTGTTCCTCCTGAAACACCCCTGGGGTAGCTTGCCGCCTTCGCGCGCGTGTGGAACATAGGGGCCACCGCGGGGGCCCCTCAATCCCTCGCCCGCCGGAGAGCCGCATGTCTGAGGAAAACGAGACCCCCGAGCCTGCCGAGACCCCCGCGCCCGAGGAGGCTGAGCAGGCGCCCGAGTCCACCGAAGACGCTGCCGAGCCCGAGGCCGCTGAGGAGCCCGCCGCCGAAGCGGCCGAGGAGCCCGCCGCCGAGCCGGAGCCGGAGCCCGAGTACGCCGGTCCCCGCTGGGGTCTGGCCGAGGAGATCGAGCGCGAGACCCTCGACGTCGACGTGCTCTTCGTCGGTGCCGGCCACGCCAGCCTCTGCGGTGCCATCCGCCTCGCCCAGCTGGTCAAGGACAACCCCGACGCCTTCCCCGAGCCGCTCGCGATCGCGGTCATCGAGAAGGGCAGCGAGGTCGGCGCGCACATCCTCAGCGGCGCCGTCATGAAGCCGCAGGCCCTGGACGAGCTGCTGCCCGAGTGGCGCACCGAGTCGCCCATCGGCCCCGAGGTGACGGACGAGACGGTCTCGGCCTTCCTCAACGAGAAGTGGTCCATCGATCTGCCGCTCATCCCGCCGACGATGAACAACCACGGCAACTTCATCACCTCGGCCTCGCGCATGGCGCGCTGGCTGGGCGGCAAGGCCGAGGCCCTGGGCGTCGACATCTTCGCGGGCTTCCCCGCCGTCGACGTGCTCTGGGAGGGCGACCAGGTCATCGGCGTGCAGACCGGCGACAAGGGCGTCAGCAACAAGGGCGAGAAGAAGGCCAACTTCGAGGCGGGCATCAACCTCAAGGCGAAGATCACGATCTTCGGCGAGGGCGTGCTCGGTCACTGCTCCCGCATGGTCACGAAGCGCCTCCAGCTCGACAAGGGGCGCAACCCCCAGCAGTTCGAGACGGGCGTGAAGGAGATCATCAAGGTCCCGAAGGGCAAGGGCCGCCCCGGCTTCGTGATGCACACGCTGGGCTGGCCGCTCGACAAGGACACGCTCGGCGGCACCTGGGTCTACGGCCTGGACGAGGAGCACTTCTCTGTCGGTCTCGTGGTCTCCACGGACTACAAGGACCCGAGCATCGACCCGCAGTACCTGCTGCAGACCTTCAAGGCCCACCCGAAGGTCGCGGCGCTCATCGAGGGCGGCACCATCGAGGAGTACGGCGCCAAGGCGCTGGCCGCGGGCGGCCTGTACTCGATGCAGCAGAGCTACTTCGCCGGCGGCATGTTCATCGGCGAGTCGGCGCAGATCCTCGACATCGCGGCCCTCAAGGGCCTGCACATGGCCCAGAAGAGCGGCATGCTCGCGGCCGAGACGGCCTTCGACGCGCTCAAGAAGGGCGACTGGTCGGAGGCGGGCCTCAGCGGCTACGCGGACGCCATCAAGGACAGCTGGATCCACGAGCAGCTGTGGTCGGCGCGCAACTTCCACCAGAGCTTCGACAAGGGGCTCTACCTGGGCATGGCGCGCACCGGCATCGGCATGTACTTCGGCTCGGTCGGCCGCAAGGCGGGCCACCACGACCACGCGGCGCTCAAGCCCATCGGCGTCATCAACGACGGCTCGCTGGAGCTGACCCCCCAGCCGAAGGTCGAGATCGAGACCTTCAAGCTGAAGCTGGACGACCTCTACCTCAGCGGCACGCTGCACGAGGAGGACCAGCCCAGCCACCTGCGCGTGCTCGACCCCGACATCTGCCGGACCCGCTGCACCGAGGAGTTCGGCAACCCCTGCACGCGCTTCTGCCCGGCCCAGGTCTACGAGATGGTCCCCGACCCCAAGCGCGGCGGGAACCAGCTGATGGTCAACTTCAGCAACTGCGTCCACTGCAAGACCTGCGACATCAAGGACCCCTACCAGATCATCACCTGGACTCCGCCCGAGGGCGGCGGTGGGCCCAACTACAAGATGTGCTGAGCGGCCCGGGACTCAGGTCCAGATGAGGTCGACGCCGTCGACCTCGTCGCTCGGCCCCAGGTCCAGCACCAGCCGTGTGAACTCGGTGGTGCGTTCGACATCGAGCAGCGGCACGCTGAGGCCGTAGGCGTCGAAGAAGCGGTCGAGGTCTTCCTGCAGGATGGGCGCGAGCCGCCCCGGCCAGGGCGCACGCCCGCGCGGGCTGCGGAAGCCGAGCGCCTCTTCGCGGGCCTGCTGCTCCCAAGCCACGGCTTCGGCGTTCGCCGACACGCCGCCCGTGGCGAGGAAGGTCACCCACTCCAGGCCCTGGCGCTCCAGCCTGCGGGCGGCTCGCTCCGCCGCGGTGCGGTGGTCGAAGCCCTGGCGGTTCACGCCCCGAACCACCCAGGTCCAGTGGGCGTGCCGGAGCGAGAAGACGAAGGTCGGGTCGGCGATGGCCGGCACCGGCCGGTCCTGGAGGTCCCGCAGCACACCGCCGCGGCTCGGGGTCACCAGCGCCTCGGTCACCGCCGAGCGCGGAGCCCGCGCGGCGATCAGGCCGAAGCGGTCCGAGCGGCGGTTGAAGCGGCGGAGGAAGGCCGCCGAGGCTCCGTCGGGCAGGGTCTGCGCCCGGCGCTCGCGCACGGCCGCGGGTGGGGGACTCTGGGCCCGGAGCACCTCCTCGAGCTCGGGGCGGCTGGCCT
>JAJDAI010000680.1 GCA_029261955.1 Deltaproteobacteria bacterium
CTCGACAAGTACCTGGGCGACGGGATGATGGCCCTGTTCGGGGTCCCGAAGGAGGACCCCCTCTGCTGCGACGCCGCGGTGCGCTGCGGCCTGCGCATGCAGCAGGCGCTGCGCTCGTTGAACCGGGTCCGCCAGGCTCGCGGCGAGGCCCCCATCGGCATCGGCGTCGGCATCAACTACGGCGACGTGGTCTGGGGGCCGCTCGGCTCCCGCAAGACGATGGACTACACCGTCGTCGGGGACGTCGTGAACACGGCAGCGCGGCTCTGCGGCGTGGCCGAGCCGGACCAGGTCATCGTCACGCAGGCCGTGATCGAGGCGCTCTCGGGCAACTACCGCTACGACGAGCTGCCGCCGACCACCGTCAAGGGCAAGGCCGAAGCGTTGCGCGTCTACCGCGTGCTCGCGGACCTGGACTCGAGCAGCCTGGGCTGATCAGCCCGCCCTGCCTCAGCCCGCGTCGGGGTACCACCAGCGCAGGGTCTCCAGCTCGCAGCGTCCGCCGGCGTCGAAGAGCACGCCTTCGTCCTCGAGGCGCCGAAGCTGCTCCGTCGGCCGCTCCACATCGCCGCGGAAGCTGATGGAGCCCTTGCTGTTGATGACCCGGTGCCAGGGCACGTCGGTGCCTTCGGGCAGGGCCGCCATCGCGTAGCCCACCTGGCGGGCGGCGCGGGGGGAGCCGGCCACGGCGGCCACGTCCCCGTAGGTGGTCACGCGGCCCGGCGGCACGCTGCGGACCAGGACGTAGATCTGCTCTCGGAACGGGCTCGCCACGGCGCGAGATTAGCGGGGATTGCGCAGGTAGGCTGCGCCTCATGCGATGCCTGCTCCTGCTCGTTCCCCTGCTCGCGGCCTGCCCGGCGTCCCTCGAGGACCCCGGTCCCTGCGCCCTCGGCCGCAGCGCGGGCCTCATCGACGGGCGGGTGACGAACCCCTTCCCGTCGAACCACCTCGTCGAGGCGCGTGAGGGCGGCTGCTTCCTGGCCCTGGAGTCCGCGGACGTGCCCGTCGGGGACGGCGATCCGCTCCCCGTGGACGCGCTGAACAAGCGGGACGGCTTCTCGCCCGCCGGCACGATCTGGATCGACCCGGGCGTGGACATCGACGCGTCCTCCTTGCCCTCGCAGGCCGCCCCCGAGGGCAGCCTGGCCGAGGACGCGATCATCCAGATCTGGGACCTCGATGCGGGCGCGCGCCTGCCCTACTTCGCCGAGCTGGACGCCTGGCCGGAGCAGCGGGACGACGAGCGGGTGCTCCTCATCCGCCCGCTCGAGGCCCTGGGCTTCGGGAAGCGCATCGCCGTCACCATCGGCGCGCTGCCGCTGCAAGCCGGCGGCACCTGGACAGTGCCCGACTTCGCCGCGATCCGGGACGGCGGCTCCGAGCTCGAGGGCGCACGCGAGGCTCACTACGAGCTGCTGCTCCAGCGCCTCGAGGAGCTGGGCGTCGAGCGCTCGGGGCTCGCCCTGGCCTGGGACTTCCCGACGGCCACCGAGGCGTCCATCCGGCGGCCCTTCGACGTGGTCGTGGACGCGATGCGCGCCGCGGTTCCCCTCGACACCGCGCACCAGCCGTCGGTCACGCTCTCCGTGTCGCTGGACAGCGAGGACGGCGACAACCCGCCGCCTGGTCTGTGGCGCGAGGTGCGGGGCGAGATCACGCTGCCGCGCTTCCTGTGGCCCGAGGAGGAGGGCGATGACCCGGACGTGGGCCTCTTCTCCTTCGACGCCGAGGGGCTGCCCCTGCGCAACGGCGAGGCCGAGGTCTTCTTCACGCTCGTCGTGCCCGAGTCGCTCCAGCAAGCGCAGGCGGGCACTGCCCCCCTGTTGGTCTTCGGCCACGGGATCTTCAGCAACCCCCAGAACTACCTGACCGCAGGCGACGACCACCACGGCCTGGTCGAGCTCTGCAACCGGATCGGGGCGGTCTGCATGGGCAGCCTCTGGCGCGGCCTGACGACGGTCGATGCGCCCGACGCGGTCCGGGTGGCGACGAACCTCGGCCGCTTCCCGCTCATCACCGACAAGATGGTCCAGGGCGTCGCCGACCAGATGGCGATGCCGCGCCTGGCGCGGACGGGCTTCGTCGACTCCGACTTCCTCCAGGCCACCGGCGGGGGCTCGCTCATCGACCCCGATCGGGTCCTCTACTACGGCATCAGCCTCGGCGGCATTGAGGGCGCGACCCTGCTCGCCAACTCCGAAGTGGTCCAGGCCGGCGCCTTCCACGTGCCCGGCTCGCAGTGGGCCACGATGCTGGAGCGCTCGTCGCACTGGGAGTCGTTCGAGACCTTCATGGTGCAGCACCTGCCGGACGCCTCGGAGCGTCAGCTCATCTACGCCATGAGCCAGCTGCTCTGGGACGCGGTGGACCCGCTCAACCACGTGCACCGCATCGGCGACAAGCCAGCGCTCTGGCAGATCTCCATGGGCGACGAGCAGGTGCCGAACTTCACGGCGGAGACGGTCGCGCGCACCCTCGGCATCCCCCTCGCGGGCCCCGCGGTCCAGCCGGTGTTCGGGCTCACGGAGGTCCAGACGCCGCTGGAGCCCGGCAGCCAGGCGATCTTCCAGTTCGACTCGACGCTGGAGCGGGCGCCCGAGCTGAACCGGCCGGCGCCCGTGAGCGGCGCTCACGACGCGATCCGCGGCACGAGCGAATGCCTCGACCAGCTGGAGGCCTTCTTCAGCCCGGGCGAGGAGGGCACCATCGTCGGGCCCTGCGACGGCCCCTGCGTGCTGCCGCCCGAGACCCGCTGAGGCCGTGGGCTGGCGCGTCGCCGTCGACCGCGGCGGCACCTTCGCGGACGTCGTCGCTCGGGACCCCGAGGGGCGCCTGCACGTGCGCAAGCTGCTCGCGCGCGGCGCCGTGGAGGCTCAGGCGCTCGCGGAGTTGCTGCCCGAGGGCGCGCAGCTCGATGAGCTGCGGGTGGGCACGACGGTCGCCACCAACGCGCTGCTGACCGGCAGCCTGGCGCCGGCCGCCCTGGTGGTCACGAAGGGCTTCGGCGACCTGCCGCGCATCCGCGATCAGCAGCGCCCCGAGCTCTTCGCCCTGCACCCCAGCCGCCCCGATCTGGGGCTCAGCGCGGTGCTCGAAGTGGACGAGCGCATCGACACGCGCGGGACCGTGCTGAGGGCCGCGCAGCTCGCGCCCCTGCGGCGAGCACTCGAGGAGCTGCGGGGCCTGGGCATCGAGTCCGTCGCGATCGCCCTGCTGAAC